>PMSZ01000408.1 GCA_003168235.1 Acidobacteriaceae bacterium | reverse complement strand
CTAACGACCAACCACTAACGACCGACAGTAAGCTGCTGACAGGTTCTCCGCTGAGTAATAATGACGCGGAGCGAACGGGCGGCTTTAGGAGAAGCAGACGATGAGGTTGACCGATCCGGTCGCAGACATGCTGGCGCGCATCCGCAATGCGATTCGCGCGCGGCACCAGAAAGTGGATATACCGGCTTCCAAGCTGAAGACGGAGATTGCCCGCATTTTGAAAGAAGAGGGCTACATCGCGAACTTCAAGCCGGCGGAAGAAGAAGGCCACAAAGTCGTGCGCGTGTATTTGAAGTACGGCAACAACAACGAGGCGGTGATAACCAACCTGGCGCGGGTATCGCGTCCGGGCTGCCGCGTGTATGTTCGCCGCACCGAGATTCCGCGGGTGCTGGGCGGGATGGGCATCAACATCCTGACCACGCCGAAGGGCGTGATGACGGGACGGCAGGCGCGGCGTCAAGGCCTGGGTGGCGAGTTGCTGTGCGAGATCTGGTAGAAGAACAGCTTTCAGCTATCAGCCGTCAGCTATCAGTGACGGCGTCTCAGTGGAAACTGAGAGCTGAAAGCTGAGAGCTGAGAGCTGACCTTATGTCACGAATTGGAAAAAAGCCGATCGCGGTCCCGAAGGGCGTGACGGTGAAGATCGAAGGCAATACGGTGATGGTCCAGGGGCCGAAGGGCAAGCTGGATACATCTCTTCCGTCCGGCATTACGATGGAGCAGAAGGACGGCAACCTGGTGGCGATTCGTCCCGACGACGCGCATGCCGCGGTGCATGGACTGGCGCGCGCGCTGGTGAATAACGCGGTTGAAGGCGTGACCAAGGGCTGGACGCGCGACCTCGAAATCGTGGGCATCGGCTATCGCGCGGAAATGAAGGGCAAGGGAACGGTGGTGTTCAGTCTGGGATATTCGCACCCGATTGAGTATCCGCTGCCGAGCGGCGTCGATTGCGCGGTGGACGCCAAGCAGACCAAGCTGACGCTGACCGGCATCGACCGGCAGAAGGTCGGCCAGGTGGCGGCGGAAATGCGGTCGCTGCGTCCGCCCGACCCTTATAAGAACAAAGGCGTGCGTTACGCCGGCGAGCGGTTGAAGAAGAAAGTGGGCAAGACGGGAGCAAAGTAACAGTCGTTAGTCGATGGTCGTTCGCGAAGTTCGCCCGACCAGCGGTCAACGACAGAGGGTTTCAACATGCTGAGAATCAATTCCAAGAACCAGACGCGGCAGCGGGTGCACGATCGCATTCGCAAGAAAGTGGTCGGCACGCCGGAGCGTCCGCGGCTGAATGTATACCGGTCGCTGAACCATATCTACGTACAGTTGATCGATGACCTGAAGGGGGTCACGCTGGCGGCGGCCTCGACCGCCGACGAGCGCAAGGGCAAGGACAAAGACACGCGCGTGACCGGCGGCAATGTGGCGTCGGCGAAGATGGTGGGGAAAAAGATCGCCGATCTGGCCAAACAAAAAGGCTTTACCAAGGTTGTGTTCGATCGTGGAGGCTACATCTACCATGGGCGGGTCAAGGCCGTGGCCGATGCGGCGCGCGAAGCGGGATTGCAATTCTAGTCGCTAGTCGTTGGTCGTTAGTCGTTCGCGATTGCTCCGAACGACCAACGACTAACGACCAACGACAAAAATGGAAATGAGATTTCAGAATGCCAAGAGTTACCAAGAAACTCGATGCGGGATCGTTCCAGTTGAAAGACCAGGTGGTCTCGATCAACCGGGTGACGAAAGTGGTGAAGGGCGGCAAGAACATGTCGTTCGCGGCGCTGGTGGTGGTGGGCGATCCTTCGGCGGCGGTGGTTGGTTTTGGATCGGGCAAAGCGAAGGAAGTTCCGCAGGCCATCCGTAAGGGAATTGAGTCGGCGAAGAAGAACCTGATCCGCGTCAACCTGACGCAGACTTCGGTGCCGCACACGGTGCTGGGACGTTTCGGCTCGGGCATGGTGCTGCTGAAGCCGGCTCCGGAAGGCACAGGTGTAATCGCGGGCGGAGCGGTGCGGGCGGTGATGACCTCGGCGGGGGTGCAAAACGTTCTGACCAAGTCGATCGGCACCAACAATCCGCATAACGTAATCAAAGCCACGTTCGAAGCGCTCAAGAAATTGAAGAACCGCGAAGATGTCGCGGCACTGCGCGGCAAGACGGTAGAGGAGCTGTAGTAAAAGCTAGTCGTTCGTCGATGGTCGCTAGTCGCTCGCTAACGACCAACGGCTAACAACCAACGACCGAAGGAAGTGAAATGACAACCAAGACATCGAAATCGACGCCGAGCGGCAAAATCCAGCTAAAGTGGGTGCGGTCGGCGATCTGCACTCCGGAGAAGCATAAGTTAGTGGTGAAGGGGCTGGGATTTACCCGGCTGAACCAGGTGATTGTGCGTCCGGATACGGCGGCGATCCGCGGCATGGTGAAGAAGATTCCGCACTTGGTGGAGATTGTAAGTTAAGGTCTCAGGTACCTAAGGCCTGACACCCAGGGTTCCATTATGAATTTATCGACAATACGGGCACCGAAGAAAGCATCGGAAAAGAAAAAGCGGGTCGGACGCGGCATGGGGTCCGGCATGGGCAAGACTTCGACGCGTGGCCACAAGGGACAGTGGTCTCGCACCGGCGCACGGCTGATTCGTGGATTTGAAGGCGGCCAGATGCCG
>PMSZ01000113.1 GCA_003168235.1 Acidobacteriaceae bacterium | reverse complement strand
AACCGTGCGCCATGTGCGCGGGTGCGGCGGTACATGCCCGCGTTCGTCGCCTGGTCTATGGAGCCGATGACCCAAAAGCAGGTGCCATCCGTTCGGCCCTGCTGGTAGTGAACCATCCCAGCCTGAATCATCAGATGGAAGTAAGGGGTGGAGTCCTAGCCGGACGCGCAGCCGAAATGCTGCAGGAATTTTTTAGAAAGCGCCGCTAGTTTTTTGGAAAGTACCACGGACGAAAGAGTCCACCAGCAAAGAGTTCAGCGGCAAGAGATTTCCACTGGCAACTGGTTACTGGCAACTAGCAACTGGCAACTGTTTCTCGGAGAGGTGCGTGAGTGGTTGAAACGATCCGCCTCGAAAGCGGACATACCTTAACGGGTATCGTGGGTTCAAATCCCACCCTCTCCGCCATACTTCTGATGTGCTAAAGTACTCCCGACTTGAAAACTCCCCTTCAAACCCCGTTCGACAGTGTCGAGAACGCTCACCAGTACATCCATCTTCTAGTCGAGGCTATCGCCGAAGCTAAGGCCGAAGTCGCCGCCGACGTAGACGCGGCAATCGCCCAGCCTGATCGCCGCCTGGAAGCCCTGCGGGTCGTCCAATTTAAGCTAGACAAACTCGAGCAACATCTGAAGACGAGCAGCCGGCTCTTGAACGACCTGCGAACCCTGCGGCGGCTCCTGTTCGACGAGCGCCCCGAACCCTCAACCGCCGATCACAAACCGGCCGCCTGAGCGTTCATCTCCAAAAGGTTCACGCCCTCAGTTTTTCCGCAAACTTCTTTTCCAGCTTCGCCAGTTTCGGAGAGATCACAAACATGCAATACGGCTGGCGCGAATTTTCGTTGTAGTAATTCTGATGGTAGCCCTCCGCCGCGTGGAACTCTTCCGCCGGCTCCACCGCAGTCACGATCGGCTCAGGAAACGCCTTCGCCGCCGTCATCTCGGCGATCGTATTTTCCGCGATCCGCTGCTGCTCCTCGTCGGCGTAAAAAATCACCGAACGATATTGCTCGCCCGTGTCATTTCCCTGCCGGTTCAGCGTGGTCGGGTCATGCACCGCGAAAAATACCTCCAGCAACTCGCGATAGCTGATCTGATCGGGATCGAACGTGACCCGCACCACTTCCACATGGCCCGTATCGCCATCGCATACCTGGCGATAGGTTGCCTGATCGGCGCGTCCCCCCATGTACCCAGACTCGACGTGCGCAACCCCAGTCAGGCGCTGAAAAATGGCCTCAATGCACCAGAAACAACCGCCGCCAAAAACCGCTGTTTGCTCTTTTGCCATGCCGGTTAGATGCAGGACAGTCCGTGAAGTTCCCCTTATTGTATGCGGGATATTGTGTGCCGGATATTGTTCGCCGGATACGTGCGCCGGCGTTATTGCATCTCGAGCGATACCACGTCGCCGTCTCCATCCTTATCCTGGCGATCGCGGTAGTTAACGGCAACCGCCCTGTTCTTCCAATCACAGGAGAAATTGTCAGATCCCAACAGAACCAGATGGTTGGTATCGCCAACGTGCAGCTTCAACAATCGCCCTCCAGACATCACCTTCAGCAGCGCCTGCGGAGCTGCCGAGCAATCGATGGCGGCCAGTTTGCCTTTGACGAAATGAACCGGCGGTGGCGGCGCCGCCGCTGACGGCGCCGGTTGTGACGATGACTGACCATCGATCTTGCGCTCAACATGCCCTTCGGGAACGCTTTCAGAATCGTGCGGTCTCACGATCACAGGTAGAACCACATTCCCCGGTTTCACTTCCGCCTGTGAGGCGCGCGATTTTGACCACTCCGATTTTGACCACTCTCTGACGCTCTCTGCCTGCGCCAGCGCCGCCCTGGCACTCGCCGCAATCGTGGGATCTCCACTGCTCGCCAGGCGCTGGAAAAGGACAATCGCCTCGTCCACCTTACGATTCGCCAAGTAGAGATTGGCCAGGTTGATCTGATAGCTTTCATTCCTGGGCGACAATTCCACAGCTTTTTTCATCGTCGCCAGGCCTTTTTCGCGGTCACCAGAAGCGGCCTCTGCCCATCCCAGCAATGAGTAAGCATCGGCGAATTTAGGATCGAGCGCGATAGCAATTTCCAGCTCTTTTTTCAGCTCCTCTGTCTTGGCCCCACCACCGGCTCCTGGTCCCTCGCGGTTCATCAGCAGCGCGTTGTAGTAATGAACGCGAGGATCCTTAGTGTCACGCTCAGCGGCACGCCGAAAATACTCTCCGGCATGTTCGTAATCCTGCCGCTGCAGATAGGCAAACCCCATTCCGCGTAAAGCCGCCGCATTGTTGGGATCGACCTTGAGCACTTCCTCAAATTCACTCAACGCCCGGTCGTGGTGGTCAAGCGAGTGGACATCGATATCGGCCAGCACCGCGTGAGCATCGTTCAGGCTCACCGGCGTCTCGGTAAATTGCGCGGCCACAATGCCAGAAGGCGTAGCAATCGGGTAATACTTGAAATGTCCGCTGTTCAAATAATCCCGCAGGACTTTGTCGAACTGCTCCGGCGTCATCCCAAACGCCAGCCGTGTCGCCTCTTCCACCGTCTTTTTGTCTTCGATCCGCGCCGCGAAGT
>PMSZ01000381.1 GCA_003168235.1 Acidobacteriaceae bacterium | reverse complement strand
CATCTGGGAACTGCTTTTGGAAGTCTTTCAAGGTGTACGGCAGCATGTTGGGCTTGCGGTTGTTGTGCGCCATTTGATTACCTACTCTCAGGTAAAATCTTACCAATGAGCGTACCTACTGTCAAGGGATAATACATTCATAAATAAGGACTTAGCTTGCCGATCAGTGCTGTCATGATTCTTGAAATTGCGCCAATCACGTTTCCATTTTCTCTTGTTGGGCGGTCGGGTGTCTGTGATGCGCGTCACACATGCTAATGGAGCAATAAATATGGGCGTTTACACGCATGATCCAGGTGGTGAGCGGTTCGCTTGTTTCGAGCAACTCGAACTTCTCCGGTTCCGCTTGACAATGTCTCCATATTTCTGCAATTATCGAAATATGCGGGCCGTGCAACTTAAGAAGTCTGCCGAGCAGGTCGCCAAATACGCCGATATGTTTTCCGCCATGGGAACGGAGTCGCGACTGCGGATCATGCAGTTGCTGCTCTCCGCCCACCCCGATGGACTGGTGGTGGGCGAGATTCAAGAGGAACTCGACATTCCGAGTTCCACTCTGTCGCATCATCTCGACAAACTCAAGGCCGAGGATCTGGTGCGAGTTGAAAGAGAAGGCACGTTTCTCCGCTACATCGCGGACACGAACACGTTGCAGGGACTGCTCCAGTTTCTCTATGCCGAATGCTGTACTCGCAACCAAGCGGTGAAGGTCGAAAACATAATTCAAATCTGCAAATAGAAGGGCACCATGAGCGCAGAAAACTTCGTTATCGCCAGCAACATTGACATTAAGGAAGTCGTTCGCGAGAAATACGGACAGGCCGCGTTGCGAGCCGGCAGTGGAGGAAGTTCCTGCTGCGGAGCCACGCCCGCCTGCGGATGCGACCCGATCACATCCAATCTTTACGACCGGTCGCAGACCGAGCAAATTCCGGAGCAGGCGCTGCAAGCATCGCTAGGCTGCGGCAATCCGACCGCCCTGGCCAAGTTGAATCCTGGCGAAATCGTTCTTGATTTAGGCTNNTCGAATTCCTCAAAGGCGAAATCGAGCACATCCCGCTCCCCGACAACAGCGTTGATGTCGTCATCTCGAATTGCGTCATCAATCTTTCCGCCGACAAAGACCGGGTCCTTCGAGAAGCGCTCCGGGTTCTGAAGCCAGGCGGACGCTTCGCCGTGTCGGACGTGGTAACGCGTGGCGAGATTCCCGCCGAGATTCGCCGCAGCGTGCTGCTCTGGGTAGGGTGCATTGCCGGCGCGCTCGAAGAGAACGAGTACCGCAGCAAACTCCAGCAGGCCGGATTCGAAAACATCGAGATCGAGCAAACCCGCGTCTATCGCGTGGAAGACGCGGGCGAATTTCTCACCGATCAAAACATTGATGTGGATGCGATCGCGCCGCAGGTCGAGGGCAAGATCCTGAGCGCCTTCGTGCGTGCCGTGAAGCCGGGCGACTGAGATGCACTATAACGTTCTCTTCCTCTGCACCGGGAATTCCGCGCGCTCGATCATGGCCGAGGCCATCATGAACTTCGAGGGCCGTCCCAACTTCAGCGCCTACAGTGCCGGAAGCCATCCCTCGGGCACAGTTCGTCCTGAGGCTCTTGCGCAGGTGCAAAGCGCCCGTCTGCCAACCGAAGGGCTCAGAAGCAAGAGTTGGAACGAGTTCTCGAAGCCGGACGCGCCGAAACTCGATTTCGTCTTCACCGTCTGCGACAACGCCGCAAAGGAAGTGTGCCCGATCTGGCCAGGACAACCGTTAACCGCACACTGGGGAGTTCCCGATCCGGCCGCCGTCACCGGCACGCCCGAAGAAATCGAGTACGCCTACCGCAGCGCCTTCATGATGTTGGAGCGCCGCATCGGCCTTTTCCTCAACCTGCCGCTTGCGACCATCGACAGGCTTGCGATCGAGCGAGAAATCGGAAAGATCGGACAGCAATGAAGTGTGTCCAGTGAACTGCGCTCAATGAAGCCCAGCCTGCCAGTGCGATTGACCGCCGAATTTCTCGGGACCGCTTTCTTAGTCGCCGCCGTCATCGGCTCCGGCATCATGGGAGAGCGTTTGTCAGGCGGCAACGTCGCCATCGCTCTGCTCGCAAACACCATCGCCACCGGAGCCGCGCTAGTTGCGCTCATCCTGACCTTCGGGCCGATCTCGGGCGCTCATCTGAATCCAGCCGTGACAGTATCCGACGCGATCGAGCACGGCCTTCCGTGGCGCGAGGCGCTGGCCTACATCGCTGCGCAGTGCGCCGGAGGATTCGTGGGCGCCGTCGCCGCTCATCTGATGTTCGGACTGCGGTGGTATTCGTTCTCCGCTCATCCCAGACGAGGACCGTCGCAGGTACTGAGTGAGTTCGTAGCTACCTTCGGACTCTTGTGCGTGATCTGGGGATGCTCGCGCCGAACACCAAGTGCAGTGCCCTACGCAGTCGCGAGCTACATCACCGCCGCCTACTGGTTCACCGCATCAACGTCTTTCGCAAATCCAGCCGTGACAATCGCCCGCGCTTTGTCGGACACCTTCGCTGGCATCCGGCCGCAAGACGCACCTCTCTTCATAGCAGCGCAATTCGCGGGAGCCTTCGCAGCGACGGCGCTGTTTCGCTGGCTTGTCCCGAGGGTACGTGTGGACGCGGGGGCACTGAGCTGAAGAGTTTCTATTGGTCGGGAGCGCCGGTCAATTAATGCTCAGTTTCCGCCAGGACGCAAAACGGAAAGCCGCCCCACAGATCGGGCGGCTTGCTGTTGGTTGCGACAGGATGCGTGAGGGCGACGCTTACTTCATGCTGCTCAGCTTGGACAGTTCCTTGACGGTCGCCTTGTCGTCGTAGATCCCGGCATTCACAATGTACGGGGTTCCCTTGGCGCTCAAGTGATAGGTGATCTTCCGGGCCGGGGCCGTCTCACCGGGCTTCGGCCACCAGTACTCGTTCCAAGTGCCGGAAGGCGAAGCCTGTACGGTCTTGCAGTACGCATCGGAGTCTGGGTAGATGCTTTTCCCGGTTTTCGCATCCTTCACCGAGGAGAGATCCTGGCCTATCATCTCGGGCTTGATCGGGTGAGCGACCATGGTCTTCTTGCTGCAATCCTGGATGAAGATATAAGTGTCCTCCCATACCCAGGGACCTTGCTTCTGGTTGAACTGCGCCAAGTCGCCTGTCTTGGACAGGGCACTGGCTGCTTCCCTCACTTTGGCGATGACTTCCTGGGCGGTTGCGTTGTTCTGTCCAACGTTCTGCCCAACCGCGACAGTGCACAGGGCGACGGTAAGGAAAGCCACGGTCACACTGGCGAAAATCCTGCTGCTCTTCATGCGGAGTCTCCTCTCGAATTAACAAACGGGAGCAAGTCTACACCTATCTGCTCGGTTCGCAATGTGGCGGGAGATTTTGGTAAACCCGTTATTGCCCGTTGATGACGAGATAGGCTTCCCGTGGCACGGACGAGTGAACTGAGGTTTCGGGAAAGGCCAAGCATGTCTTGGCGAGAACGCGGTTAACGATCTCTTCAGCGCAATCGTGGTACAAAGTGTGCAATGTATCCCGCCAGCCCGCGAGGTCGCCACGCAGGAACTCGGCCTCGCACCCTGCCGGGTCTTTGTCATACTCGGCATGGAAGCTCTTCAGAAGAGATTCCCCTTGTGCTACCAGTCTACTAACCGTTTCCGCATTTTGCATGAGATGCATGATCGTCGTCCTTTTGCCCCGAACCGCATTTTCGGTGAGCATCACCGCGAGCAGCGAAGAAAGAGGCAGCCCTTCAACGAGGCTGCCCCGTCATTGCGGACGAATCCCCTTATACGGCTACAAGGGCATTATGGAAAGTCGATGCGACGGCTTCAAATGTCTGAACCCTCGGCGTTCCATCAATCACTTTTGCAAATGCTCGCAACACTTCCGGGTAATGATTGGCGTTGTAGGCATCCGCATTGGCTTTGCTGTCCCACAGACTGATCGCAACCGCATCCTGGCTGCTAGGATTTGACAAAGTAATTTCTTCTTTAAAGCCCTTCTGCTTGCGGAGTAAGGGCAGAATTTCATTTTCAAAAGTGCGGGTATAGTCAGAATGAGCGTTTGATTTCAGACGGAAAGATATGTTGCGTGCAAACATAATCAACCTCCACGGGTTGTTGTCGCTAAGAGGAAGGAACTTCAGATGGGCTGACTTAGTTTCAGGGAACCTGAAAGAGGTGGAAGTCACCTCACTAACAACGCTAGACCTCGGGAACATCCTTGTCAAGCACGTCCACTGTCGTGATATCGCAATTACACTCAGTGACCAGCGCGCAATTAAAAAGGCGGCGGGGCACCGAGCCTGCGATTTTCTGTTGAAGAGATCTATTTGTTGGGAGTGTCGGTCGTTACTGGGGCTGCGGTGGTGAGCTTCTGGACGTCTTGTACGAGGGTCGATACTGCTTTACTGAAGTTCTTGCGAGCGGTAGCTTGACGCGCTGCCACTTTCACATATTCGTCTAATGTCCAGAGAGGCAGGCGAGTCTTTGGATCAAGAATCAGCAATCTGACGTCGGGAGACGGGCCGGGTACGCTGGGTGTAGCGATTTCGAAAACTACGTCGGCGTCGGCGGGAGTGGTTACGAGTTCATAGCGTCCCGATTTCTTGATGGCGGAGTAAAACTCCTTGTAGGGCTGGTCAGGCGCGCTACAGAAGAATGCGCCGCATTCTCCGGTGCCGTTAGAGATAAATACCTTCTTGGCTGCGAGGATCTGGGCAGGGATCGGCGCGGCGGCCTGGGCGGGCTGCGCCTTCAAGACTGGAGCCGCGCAGAGGGCGGAGAGCAGCAGAACAAAAGGTGCAATTTTTCGCATGTTTCCTCCATTAGGCTTTTTAGTCTCTTAGTCTCTGGACCGGTTACATCTCACAACTATAGACATCGCGTATAGACGTGACGCGGCGCATCAGAATTTCAATCATTAGAATCCTTGCGGCTAGAATCCTTGCGTTCGCGCTTGACACTCTTCAGAATTCGCGTGATGGCGATGATTGTGTTCCAATTCCGAGTCGTCGCGGGCACGCCGTAGAGTTTATCGACCTGGCCAAGATAGCCGATGGTCTTCATGTGACGACGGTACAGTCCGAACACGAACTGGCCTTCGGATGCAATCACCCGCACCAACCATTCACCGGTGGAGGGAAACGTGACGGGAAGTGACGCCCGGACACCTCCGGCTTTCGACAGGATGCTCACGAACCGGACAACGTCGGGAGGTGAGGGCTGGCTGCCAAACGGATTCTCCGTTTCCAGGCGCAGAAGATCGCGGCCTTCGCAAAGCACGATGTGCGCGTCGAAGGGGAGTTTGCGAAGCAATGCAGCACGGAATTTTGCCCGGGATACAGGTTTACGAACGACAAAGGTGCCCGCAGCACCCACGTTCACGACATCATAGGCGCTCAGTTCTTGTGCAAGGATTCTGGGGCGAAAGGTTCGGTGTCCGCCAACGTTGACGCCCCGGAGGAAGACGACAAGGGCCATGAGTCGGATTATGAAGAAAAAAGCTGAGGTGCGCTAGAGCAGGCCGATGTTTGCAACGCGGCGCGGCCCAGGTTAGCGCCCGGAAAACATGGGCGCGAACCTGGGGCACCGAGTTCCTTTAGTTGGTGTTTAGGCTGCGGATTCCTTAGATTTGCGAGGCTTTAGGGATGCAGTTGCGTGGATGGATTGCGCTCCGGTGCTGGGCGTTCCGGTGAGAGCGGCCGCTAATGGGACGCCGTCGGGACTGCCTAATCCGGTGCAAGGGTCCCATCCTGCGGCTGCCTTGAAGGCGCCGTTGTTGCCCTGGGTGATGTCGTGGAATCCGGAGGCTTCGACGGCTTGGGAGTAGATGAGCGGGTTGAGGAAGCCTATGGGCTTGCCCAACTGCTGATTGATTCTTGCGACCAGCGCTGCCCAGAGAGGCGCAACCGCGCTGGTGCCGCCGATGACTTCGTTGTCGCCATCGACCAGGATGTTATAGCCAGTATTGGGGTCGGCATCGCCGGAGACATCGGGAACGCCGCGGCCTCCGCCTTGGACGGTTGGTGCGGGAACGTTGAAGCCCTGCTGCCAGGAAGGGAGCGGAAAAACATCGCTGACTCCGCCGCCGGTGGCTCCTCCGCTCGCTCCGTCGTTCCAGACGGTTTCGCCGACATACGTGTCGTTCGTGGCTTGCAGCGAGGTTCCGCCGCAGCCGAGGACGAAGGGATCGGACGCGGGGAAATCGACGTGGTTCTGGCCGTCGCTGACTCCGTCGGATGAACCATTGTCGCCGGAGGCAACGCAGACGGTCACGCCCATGGCGGCTGCGGCCTGAAGAGCTTCATCCATACTGGTGAGAGCCTGCGAGGTCCATTGCGATTCGGCCGATCCCCAACTGATAGAGATGGCCGAGGGTTGATTGGTGCTGTCGTGGGCGGCGGTGGTGATGGCATCAAGGAAGCCCTGATCGGTGTTGGGGGTGAAGTAGACGACGAT
>PMSZ01000131.1 GCA_003168235.1 Acidobacteriaceae bacterium | reverse complement strand
GTCAAGACGCTGGTGGAAGTAGCCGGGTTCGGACTAAACGACGCGGTCACGCCCCTCGGCAGACCGGTGGCCGCAAACGATACGCTGCCGGAGAATCCATTCACCGGAGTAATGGTGACGGTGCTGGCGCCGCTCGCTCCACCCTTGGCGATGGTGACTGCGTTGGGTGAGGCCGAGAGGGTGAAGCTCTGCACCAACTGATTTACCGTGAGGCCGACAATAGTCGTGTTGGTCAAGCTACCCGACGTCCCGGTAATCGTGAATGCGGTTGCACCCACGGTGGCCGAGCCGCTGGCCGTCAAGGTCAGCACTGTGCTGCCGCTGGCGGGATTGGGACTGAACGAGGCGGTCACGCCGCTCGGCAGGCCCGAGGCGGAGAAAGTGACGCTGCCGCTGAATCCATCTTCCGGATTGATGGTGATGGTGGTCGTCACCTGGCTGCCCTGCGTCACGCTCACCGTGTTCGGCGAGGGGGACAAGGTGAAATCCGGTCCCGCAGGTCCGGTCAGTGCGTTGATCAGGAGCGCCCCGTTCGGACTGCCCCAGCCGCCGCACAGGTTGTAACCGGTTGAGCATGTGAATCCATTACTGCCGTTAGCACTGCTGGTGATGTCGTGGAAATCCGCGTCACCGTTCGACAGACTCAGCGGATAAATGACCGGGTTGATGAAGCCCGGCGCGAAATCGCCCTGTGCCGCCGCTTGTTGATTGACTAGAGCCAGATAGCCGGCCCACATGGGAGCCGCAAAGCTGGTTCCACCGTATTCATTGGCAGTGCAAGTGGTTTGGTCGGCGCAGACATAGAAGGTAAAGTTCGAGTTCGCCGAAACATCAGGCACATTGCGGAGCTTCGCCGACGCGCCGTTGTTCCCATTGACCACTCCCGGCAGTTGCTGCCAGTACGGGATATCGACATTGTTGCCCCAGCCGCCGCCGCCGTCTTCCCACACCGTTTCCGAAGCCCAATCGCCGCCCGGCCCGGTCGTCTCCAGGTCCGTCCCGCCGACCGCGATGACATAAGCGGAATTCGACGGCCACGGCGCCTCGCCTTCATACCCGCCGCCGTCACCGGCCGCCTGAAAGAAGCTCTGACCCTGCGCTGCCATCTTCTCGAAGTAAGGGTCGTCGGTATTCGGCGACGCGTTCCAGACCCAGGACGAGCTCAAGTTCAAAGGCAACGGCGTGTCCGTAGACAAGCCGCTCAATAGCGCCGTATCGCTCGATCCCACATACACGTACACCGTCGTCACGCCCGGCGCCATGCCGCCCGCCTGCGTAATGTCAAGCGTCTGTTCTGTATCATCACATCCCTGTGCCTCAGTGCAGTTGACGCTGGTCCCATCGGTGGAAATACCGGTGACAGCAAAGCTTCGTGTTTGTCCGGCATTGCTGTAATAAGTGTTGACGTCGGCGATATCAAATCCGGCGTACTCCAATAATCCGATGTTCTGGCCCGCACCCGTGAGCGCCGTTCCTTCATAATAGGCAGCTCTCATATCGCTGCCGCAAAAAGATTTATCTGGACAGGAACCGGTCGTCGCGTTCGATCTCACCTTGATGTCTCTCTTTGCCAACAAGGAGTGCGGGATCGAATAATTGTCCAGTCCCGTAATATGCCAGAGCTGGAACGGCAGGCCTACCGTGGGCTCGCGGTCCACGGCATAAAATGTCCCGTTTCCCGTGGGACGCTGGTAAACGCCCATGGTGACATGGAAAGCCTTTTCCATGGCGCCGACCGTTCCCTTGAACTGAACGTCGAAGCCATCGCGGGAGCCGCCCACCATCGTAAAGCCATTCGCTTTCGCGAAAGCGAGCAGGGCATCGTAATCTTCCTGGCTGGGTCCGAATCTCTCCGTAAACTGCTCCACCGTTACATAATGCCGGTAGGAGGAACTGGCGGGGTCGTAGATTTCTTTCAGGAAATTTTCCAGCTCAGGTTGATGGCGTAATGACATGACAATGTCGAAGTGCATCGATTGTGTTGCGGGGAGCCGTCCGATGAGTTGCGCTTGCCCATCGGTAACTACGTCCCGTACGTGACTCGTCAGCAGGGTCTGCGGTTGTGCCTCACAAACCAGACTCATGACGGACGCCATCGCGATCATGAGCAAGAACACACTTACTCTTCGAATCATGACTTCTCCTTTATTGTTTGCGGGACCTGGAAGTTACAGTTTCAGTTGTCGAACGCCGCAGAAATACGCCTGCTACGCAGAGCCGGGGTCAGCGCGTTGCCGGAATCTCCTGTTGACTTCAAAAGCGACCACTACTTTACACCAATTTCAACGCCCTGCGAGTATGAAAAGAAGAGTGAAAAAGTTTGCACCGTCAGACTACGAATTCGGATCGGTTTGAGGTAGAAAGGTTCGAAAGGCCGAGTGGAAGCGGCGTTCGCATCGCCGTTCAGAACTCAGACCTCACGGACCGGTCACTGTTCTCATCCTTGAAGTTTGACCTCTGCCATTCCCGCATAGCACAATGCCAATTCGTCGCGAATGCGGCGATCTTGAGGACGTGCATGAAATCCCGTGTTTGCGCTCTCGTCATCTCTGTTGCCGTCATAACTTCACTCGCCGCCCAAACCGCGACTCCGCCGGCCAAGCGCTCGATAACCGATAAGGACATCTTCTCCTTTATCTGGGTTGCCAATCCGCAGCTTTCGCCCGACGGATCGCGTGTCGCTTTCACCCGCGTTAACGTCGACGAAAAGCGTACCGGCTACGAAACCTCGATCTGGATGGTCTCTACTTCCGGCAATGACGCGCCCGTCCGCATGACCAACGGCAAGCATGACGCGCAGCCGCGCTGGTCTCCCGATGGCAAGCGCCTCGCTTTTGTGCGCGGCGGCGAGAAAGACGACGCCGGCAAGCCCAAGCCTTCGCAAATCGCGCTGCTCTCACTCGCCGGCGGCGAAGCCCGCGTGATCACCGATCTGCCGAAAGGTGCGGCTGGACCCGTGTGGTCTCCCGATGGCAAACGCATCGCTTTTTCCAGCACCACTACTCCCGAGGATCTGGAAAAGGCCGCGCGCGCAAAAGCCGAGGCAAAGGCCGGCGCGAAGCCCGGGCCCGAGGACGACCACGAATCCGACGTCCACGTCATCAGCCGTGCCGTCTACCGCAGCAACGATGAAGGATTTCTCGATCCCAAGCGTTACGACCACATCTGGGTGATCGACGTCCCGGCCACTTTCGATGACTTTCCGAAGCCCGTGCAACTCACCAGCGGCAACTACGACGAAGGCGAAATCCGCTGGAGCAACGACGGCGCGCGCATTTATTTTCTTACCACCCACGTCGACGAGCCGTATTACGAAACTCCCAGCACCGAAATCTACTCAATCCCGTCAGCGGGCGGAACCGCAGAGAAACTCACAACCATCCCCATGGGCATCGGCGATTTTACCCTCAGCCCCGATGGACGCCGCGTCGCCTTCCTCGGCGCAATAACTCATCCCGTTCGTTCGCACTCGCTGACCAACCTCTGGGTCATGGACCTCAGTCCCAACGCGCAACCGCGCAATTTGACTTCGGACTACGACTACGACGTGGGCGATTCCGTTTTCGGCGACAATGCCGCTCCCCGCGGCGGCAACGGCGCCACTCTTCATTGGGCCCCCGACGGACGATCCATTTACGACATCGTCAACAAAAAGGGGATTACGCCAATCATTCGTATCGATGCGCAGTCCGGCGCGGTCACCGAAATTACCCACGGCGATCAAGCCGTTCTCGACTTCTCCGTCACACCTGACGTCCGCAGCATCGTCGCGCTCGTCTCCACTCCCGTCGCGATCGGCGACCTTTTTAGTGTCAGACCCGATGGCGCACAAACGCGTCTCACCGACTTCAACGGCAAACTCTGGGCGCAACTCAACCTCACCGCGCCCGACGAGATCAACTACAAAAGCTTCGACGGCTTAAATATTCAAGGATGGATCCAGAAGCCGCCCGACTTCGATCCGCACAAGAAATACCCGATGATCCTCGACATCCATGGAGGCCCGCACGCCGCCTACGGCTGGGTTTTCGACCACGAATTTCAGTGGATGGCCGCGAAAGGTTACGTTGTCCTCTATATCAATCCGCGCGGCTCGACCGGCTACGGCCAGGATTTCGCCAACATTATCCAATATCACTATCCCGGCGACGATTATCGCGATCTGATGATCGGGGTTGACGAGCTGCTCAAGCGCGGCTACGTCGACGACAAGAAACTCGGTGTAACTGGTGGCAGCGGAGGCGGCGTCCTCACCGACTGGACCGTCACCCAAACCAACCGTTTCGCCGCCGCTGTTTCCCAACGCGATATTTCCAACTGGGCTTCATGGTGGTACACCGCCGATTTCACTCTTTTCCAGCCGAACTGGTTCAAAGCGCCTCCATTCGAGGATCCGCAGGACTACGCCAACCGCTCCGCCATCACCTTCGTCAAGAACATTCAAACGCCGATGCTGTTCGTGCTGGGTGAATCCGATTCGCGCACCCCACCCGATTCCGGTGGCGAACAACTATTCCGCGCCTTGAAATATCTGAAACGCCCGACGGCGATGGTCATGTTCCCGCGCGAAACCCACGAACTCTCCCGGTCGGGAGAACCTTGGCACCGCGTCGAGCGTCTCGACCACATCGTCGGCTGGTTCGACGAATGGTTGATGGGCATTCCGCATCCCGAGTATGACGTTAAGCCCCACCCCACGCCGCACGCGGAGAGTACGGCAGCCAAAGGCAATTGAGAGTGAGCTCCACCACAGACGGCAGCGCCAGCGAATGGGGGTCGTTGATCCTCTTCGCCCTGCTCGCAGCCGCACTGATGGTCTATCCAATCCTGCGCGTCTTTTCCGCCGTCGAAGTCAGCTACAACGAAGGATGGAACGTCTACAACGCCGCCGCCGCGGACCAGGGGTTGCCGCTTTACAAACAGAAGATCGGCTGGACGACCGTCAACTATCCGGTGTTGTCCTTTTACGCTGTCGCCTGGCTGCATCAAACCGGCCTCAGCTACTTGACCGCCGGGCGAATTCTATCTCTCGTGTCGCTGCCGCTCTCATGCTTGCTCGTCGGGATCGTTGTCTGGCGATTAAGCCACGACTGGCGATCTGCACTGTTCAGTGGTCTCTTCTGTTCGGCCGTGTTCTGCATCGCCGCGAACGACTACATCGGAGCGGCCGATCCGCAGATCTTTGCCCAGGTCTTTTTCTTGTGCGGCTTTCTCCTCTACATCTCCGGCACGCCGAGTTTCTGGCGACTGGCGCTGACCGCATTGTTATTCGTTCTCGGAGGCAGCATCAAGCACAACCTCATAGAGTTTCCCCTCGCGGTGCTCATCGACCTGGCATTCGTCGGCAGAAAGAAATTTCTGCAATATCTGTCGATCTCGATTGTTCTTCTTTGCGCCACAATCTATATCAACACGACTGTCGGCGGCCCGTTCTTCGTATCGAACATCCTCAGCCCGCGCCTGTACTCCCTCAAAAAAGCCATACTGCAATTCCTGGAGTACGGCTTCGGAATCGTCCCGCTAGCCATGATCGCAGCCCTCATCTGGAGCGCCACAGCGATCAAGGATAAAAAACTCCGCGTCCTCGCCATCCTCTTTCTAGCATCGATGTTCGTCGGTTCGCTTTCAGGTGGTGGAATCGGAGTCTGGGTAAATAGTTACTTCGATATCTATCTGTCGCTCGCCATGATCACAGGCCTCATGATGCACCAGATCTGGCGTGGCGAAATCGGCAGTCGGCACCCTTGGGCCGCGCATGCGATACCAATGGCGCTGATTATTTGCTTTGTCCCCACATGGCTTGCCGGCCCGCCGCTTTTCTACAAGGCAATTGCCGCCTTGTCGCAAAAGCAATCCCAGTTTCAGTCGGAGGTCGCATTCCTCCGCGCCCATCCCGGCCCAGCCTTCTGCGAATCCTTGCTTCGTTGTTACGAAGCCGGCAAAGCCTACGAGTATGATCCATTCAACAGCGCGAACCTGGTCAGGCTCGGCAAACTCGACCCGTCGAACCTGATCAACCGCTTAAACCGTGGAGAACTCTCGACCGTGCAACTTTGTTGCTCCATCGACTTTCTTGAACAAGACGACGATCCCGCCATCATCAGGCAAATACTCCCCGCGCTCGACGCATCCTATAGACTAGGTCTAGCGCACGATGGATGCTACATTTATGTCCCGAAGAATTCGGACCTTAGCCGGTCAGTCGGGAAAGGTGGAACACTTCGCCACAGGTCATTGATCAACTCGCCGATCAACAACTCGCCGATCCCCGCGTAGAAGCCAGTAAGCGGACTGGGCCCAACGGAACCGCTTCCCGCTACCGTAATCACCTCATCGCGGCTGTGCTGACGGCCCTCGCGCTTCGCCTTATCGTCGTCGCTTTCGTCTATCAGGATTTCCTCGTCCCCGGTCGCGATCACTGGGAGTTCGGCTACGAACTGGGCAAGATCGCCTCTTCGATCTCCAACGGACACGGATTCAGCAATCCCTATTGGATTGAAACCGGCCCCACGGCCATGATCACGCCAATCTATCCCTATTTGCTGGGCGCGATTTTCTCCGTGTTCGGGGCCTATACCAAGGCTGCGGCGTTGACAGTTCTAGGCTTCAATTGTCTGGTTTCAGCCCTCACCTGCATTCCGATTTTTTTTCTCGCGCAAAACAGTTTCGGCCGCCGCACCGCTCTCGGCGCTTGTTGGGCTTGGGCGTTTTTCCCCTACGCAATTTATTTTTCCGCCAGCTCCATGTGGTATCACAGCCTGGTCGCTCTGCTCCTCACTCTGCTTCTCTTGACCGCCAGCTATCTTGAAACCCGCACGCGCCTTTGGATGTGGGCGGCCTTCGGGGCGCTATGGGGACTTACCGCACTGACAACTCCCGTGGTCCTGGCCGTTCTTCCCTTTACTGTCGGCTGGGTTTGCTATCGCCTGCACGGCTACGGCAAAAGCTGGAAACTGCCCGCTGCAACCGCCGCGCTGGCCTTGTTCATCACCATCGCGCCCTGGGCTGCCCGCAATTACCAGGTGTTCCATCGCCCGGTTTTTCTCAAAGACAATTTTTGGATGGAAGTGTGCATCGGCAATCTCGGCAACGCCCAACATTGGTGGAACGGTGCGGCCCATCCCGCCGGCAACAATGCTGAACTCCATGAATTTCAGCAGTTGGGAGAATTAGGTTACATGGCCCGCGAGCGCCGTCAGGCGCTAGCTTTCATCGAAAGCAATCCCCGAATCTTCCTATGGCGCTCCGTCCGCCGCTTCGTTTATATGTGGACTGGCTTCTGGAGCCTGAACCCGGAGTATCTGCGCGAAGAGCCGCTGGACTTGGCAAATACGTTTTTCTGCACGATCTTCACCGCTCTCGCGATGGCCGGTCTATTCAAAGCGCTGAAAAATCGGCGCCAGGCTGCGGTGCCGTACGCCTTGGTCTTGCTGTCGTTTCCCTTGGTCTACTACTTCACCCACTCCGAGATTTCCTACCGCTTGCCAATCGAACCCGCGCTGGTGATCTTCGCCGCCTTCGCCATCGCGTCTCGCCGAAAGTCTGTCCCAGTCGAACGAATCGTCACGAATCGAGACTAGACGTCGTGCAAATCAGAATAGAAAGTCGAAGTCGGCCACAAATCGCCGGTCCATGTTCCCAAAGAAAGTTCCATACTCCGGGTCGGCAACGTTCGAGTGCACTTCAAGCGGATTGAAGTGGTCGGTCAGATTGCGCACCGTTGCCGAAAACCGCACGGCGTGTTTCCCGTCCACCTCAATGTCTTTCGAAACCCGCATATCGAGTGAGAAGTATCGTGGGAACCGATATTGCGGCCCGAAGGTTGCTCCCACATATTGCTGAAAGATGTCGGTCGGCTGATAGGGAAAGCCGTTACGAAACTCCACATGCGGCGACACTGTGATCTTCTTGGGCAATGCATACGTTCCCCAAAGCAAAAAGCGATTCGGAATTTCGCTGGGCAAACTCGCCGTCAGGCCGTTGCGCACAACCGGAAAAGGATCGTTGCCCAAATAAGAACTGGCATCGGAAATGTCGCCATAGGCATATTGCCGGACATAAGAAAAGAAAAACTGCCGGTTCGAAATCGCCCCAATCCGCGCCGTGAACTCGGTTTGCCGCGTGTGCGCCGAGCCGGAATCCCCGAGCACAAAGGCGTTCTGGTTCTGCACCACTTCCGGCTGCAGTGTGATCACATTCTGTTCGTGGCTCTGAAGATACTTCACGCGCAGCAGCAGAAAGCGGCTCAACGTCCGCTCCAGTGACACGTTCCACGCCACGCTGTAGGGAGCAAAATTCCCGCTCTTCTGCGCGCTGTCGATAAACGGAAAGCTCGACTGCGCCGCTTCCGCCGTGAGATTGATGTATTGCACCGGCGGCCCCACCGGCATTCCGTTGGCGTTATAGGTCGTGATCGCCTGCTCCGGATAGCGGCTGAAGGCATAAACATCGAGCGGGACTGAATCGTAGAAAACACCCATGCCGCCGCGAATCACAGTTCGGCCAGTATCGGGCGTCCACTCAAACCCAGCGCGCGGAGCAGTCCGGGTGGTAAAGGTGATGGTCTGAGCTTCGATGCGAATACCGGCATCGATCGCCAGATGATTGTTGAGCACCCAGTGGTCCTCGGCAAACGCTGCCGGTTCCGTGTCTGCGAGATCGAACGCTCCCGTTCCGGAAAAGTTAATCTGCTGCAGAAGCTGTCCGCCGGCATTGTCGAGGGTTACCTGACGCGCGTCGAAGTAGCCCACGTTTTCGCTATGCGCCAGCACCGATCCGAACTTGAGCATGTGCTGCCCGGCGAAGTGAAACGTGCGCAGCGACCACTCTTCGATCCATTCAAAGCGATTGGCACGGCGCGATTCCTGACTGAAGTAGTTTCCGCCGTTCCCGATCGGACTGAGCACCATGTCGGCCGTTCCTTGCGATGCGATGCTGCTGCTCACCACCCGGCTCGACAATGTGCTCTGCAATACCCCGCCGTCGAACGCCAGTCGGTCGGTGACCGTGCCCGTCGTCTCGTGAAAATCCGCGTTCGGCGTCACCGGTTCCGGATTGAAATAATCCAGTCCAACATACTGCTGCGAATGCGGCGCGAAATGGAAACTGCCCGTCAGCGTGTGATCGGGCGACAGAATCGCATCGAATTGCGTGAACGAGTTGACCGCCTTCGAAGTGCTCAGGTTTTCAGGAAATGGCAGCGTGTAGACTTCCTGCTTGTTCAGCAGGTATTCGACGCCTTCAAGAAAATACAAGTGGTTGGAGATAAGCGGCCCGCTCAGATTGAATCGCGGAGCCGCGTCGCGCACCCCGTCGAGATGCCCGCTGCGAATAAAAAAGTCGGGAAACGGATCATTGAGGCTATAAGCCAACTTCTCGCCGCCGCGCCGCGTGTCCGCCGCAACCACGCCTGCGGTGAAGCGACCGTATTCCGCGAGATACGGCATCTCCGAAACTTCGATCGTCTGCACGCTGTCGATCGGCACGCTCAACCCAAACCCCCCCGTTGCTGGATCGGTCACATCCACCGAATTCACCAGCAGCGCGCTATGGTCCTCGCCGAACCCGGCAATCCGCACGCTTCCATCCGGCCCGCGCACGATTCCAGGAATCAGCGGCAAAGCGTCCACCAGCGTAGCCGGACGTACAGAAGTGTTCGCCACTTTTTCGGGAGCCAAAGTCGAAGGCGCGCTCGAAGTTTCGCTGATTGGATTCGCAGCCTCGCCCTTGACCTCTACGGTTTGCTGGCTGATCGGGACCGAACTCAAGACAATATCGATGTCTTGAGCAGCGCTCCCTCCGCTTGCCTTCAAGCCCGATTCACTCGCCAGATAGCCCTTCTTCTTAATTTTCAGCGAATAATCTCCCGGCGGCGCGACCTTGAGCGTCACTTTTCCCGCGGCATCGGTGTTTGAAGTACTAATGACCTTCTCGCCGAGCCTGACCTCCACCGATGCGTCGGCTACGGGCAAGTTCTTTTCGTCAATCACCAGCAGGTGGATCGTCGAGGCATCGAGATCAGAGGACTGGGCGAAACCAGGGGCGCAACCGATTGCCAGACACAACACGAACGCCGCCGCCGATTTCAGAAACCTGGCCGACGGGATTCGCCACCGAACGCTGGCAACCGTCATTAACATGTTTATGGCAAGAAGACCCACGTTCAAGTTTACGACCGTCGTCGCCGGAGGTAACCAACATCTTTTACCTCTGGAGTTACGAACGCGTAACTGGGGTCGGATTCTCGGACGGGGAAATACCTAAAGAAAATCAGCCAAACGTCGAGCGCGTGAAAGAACATTCACGCTCGGTTATCATAACCTAGTGAGTCTCAGCGGGACAACATCCGGTGCGATTCTTTTGCTATCATGCGAAGTCCAGTTCTCATCCCGAGCCTTATTTCGTGCCGCGGAAGGAATAGCCGATTACACATCTGCCCAGCATCAGGTACGCAGTTCTAGCCATCGCTGCCATCCCATTCATTTACTATCTCATCGCCCTCTACAGCGCGTGGCGGTTCTTTCGCCATCCCCATCATCAAGGCGCGAGCGCTCCCGCTTTCACCCCTCCGGTCAGCAACCTAAAGCCGGTTCGCGGACTCGATCCTGACGCCTACGAAAACTTCTCCAGCTTCTGCCGGCAGGATTATCCCGACTACGAAATCCTTTTCTGCGTCGGCGATAAGAGTGACCCCGCGTATCCCATTCTCGAAAAGCTGGTGCGCGATTTCCCCGAGCGCCGCATTCGGGTGTTATTTGGCGAGGGCGGAAAGGGAACCAACGACAAAGTCGTCAAGCTGGCGCATCTGGTGAGTCAAGCGCAGCACGAAGTGGTTGTCATCAGCGACAGCGACGTGCGCGCGACGCCCGATTACCTGCGCACGGTGGTCGCCCCGCTAGCCCACGCCAACGTTGGAGCGGTAACTTGTTTCTATGTGCCGACCGAAGATAAAACGGTGACGGAAAGCCTTCAGACGGTAGGAATGTTTTCCGATTTTTATGCCGGCATTCTGGTCGCGCGTGAACTCGACGGCGTGAAGTTCGCATTGGGGCCGACGATAGCAACCACGCGCACTCGCCTCGCCGGATTCGGCGGTTATGAAGCGATCGCCAACCGTCCCGCCGACGATCTTCTCGTGGGCCGCCTCATCGCCGAACAAGGCTGCGAAGTTGTGCTCCTGCCCTATACCATCCTGACCGTTGCCGATTATCAATCGCTCAGCGGCCTTCTGCACAAGCGCCTGCGCTGGATCGTCGTGATGCGCCACATGCGCCCTTGGGGACACCTTGGCCTGCTGCTCACCCAGGGATTGCCCTGGTCTCTCGCGGCGATCGCCGTCTGTCCGACGGCGCCAGTCGCGCTAGGTTATCTGGGTGTGTACCTTGCTCTGCGCCTTGCCATGACCTGGACGGTCGGCATTTTTGGCCTGAAACACAGTCCACTCTGGAAAAAACTCTGGCTGATTCCCGTATGGGATGCCGTGGCGTTTTCTTTGTGGCTCACCAGCTTTACGCGCAACAGCATCCGTTGGCGCGATGGCGACTACTACATCCGCGACGGCAAACTCGTGCCCGTAGCTTCAACCAACGTTGACCCGGCAACTTAACTAAGCCCCAATTACAAAGGCATAGCTTCGCGCACCGGTCTGCGTTCAGTTCGGCTGCTCGGCTGCCGCCAGTTGATCCGCGGCATCATCACGTTGGCATCAACCCGGTCGCGATACTTCATCGCTACATTCATCAACGAATCGATCAGCGAATTGGAAAGCAGATGCGGTTGCAACCCCAGCTCAATCAGCTTCGAGTGCTTCGCGTTATAGTAGTGCTCCTCCGCTTCCACTCTCGGATCAGGCAGATGATCGACCTTGACCGTCAGGCCTAGCTTCTTACCCGCGTCCTGCACCATGTGCGCCAGTTCCAAGACTGAAAACTGCTCCGTGAACTGGTTATAGACCCGGCACTCTCCCCGGGCCGCCGGATTCAAACACGCAATCTCGATGCATCGCACTGTATCGCGAATATCCAGAAACCCGCGCGTCTGCCCACCCTTGCCGTAAACGGTCAGCGGCTGCCCAATCGCAGCCTGGACGCAGAAACGATTCAGCACCGTGCCAAACACCTCGTCGTAGTCAAACCGATTGATCAACGCCTCGCTCATCGACACTTCATCGGTCGTCGTCCCATAAACCACACCCTGGTTGAGGTCGGTGGCACGAATTCCCCAGATCTTGCACGCGAACATCATGTTGTGACTGTCGTGCACTTTCGAAAGATGGTAAAAACTTCCCGGCTGCTTGGGATACGGTACCGTGTCGCGCCGTCCGTTGTGCTCAATGGTGATGTAGCCTTCTTCGATGTCGATATT
>PMSZ01000018.1 GCA_003168235.1 Acidobacteriaceae bacterium | reverse complement strand
ACATCAAGCCTGCCTCCCTTGTCCAGGTGTCCCAACAATCGGTAGTGGGCTACTTTGAATTTTTGTCGCGTTCTATGGCGCTAATCTGGCGGCGAATCTGGGCAATCCGCTTCTTGAACTCAGTCACCAACTCTCCTAACTCTACCCTACCTTCCAACTCCCGCAAGTGCTTTTCTAGAAAAGCCAATTCGTCTTTCAGGATGGGCAGCCTAATCATAAGATCATTTGCCTCAGGCTACTTATCTTTTCGTCCTCCGCTGTTTGTAGGCTTCTCAGAGGGCCACCAAATCCTCTACGCTCCAAAGCCGACCTGTCACGCCCGCCGCCATAGCCGGGGACACGCGAAGTGTACGATGGATTTTAATGAAAATGTAGGCGAAATAGTTGTCCTGAGTCTCGCAGCCAATGAGGGCGCCAATGCTCGGCACGTTTTGATCCAGCTAAGAGAGGAACCCAGATGGCGGCCGTTCTAAAACTGACAGGCTTGAGTTGGCGGCAGCTGATTCGCGCTATCTGGCGGGGAGCAGCCGAGGCCAATGTCGCGAACCGCGCAGCCGAGCTGGCGTTCTGGTTCCTGCTGGGCTTCTTCCCCATGCTCCTGTCCGTGACGGGTATCGTTTCGATGATTGGCCCGGCGCCGGGTTCGCAAGGTACCTTGATGAGGTACATGGGAGACGTTCTGCCCTCCAGTGCCTCTCATCTCGTACGGCAGGTGCTGGCGCAGACTACCGGCAGCGGGAGAGCCTGGTTTTCCTTGCTCTTCGCGTTATGGTCATCCTCGTCGGCGACATCGGGACTCATCGATACTCTCAATGCGATTTATGGCCTGAAAGAACGCCGGCCATGGTGGAAGTCCCGCCTGATTGCTGTGGCTCTGGCGATTGCCATGGGTGCATTGCTTACCGCCGCATTGGTCATTGTGGTGTACGGTCCCGTAATTCTGCACAAGATTGCGCCCGGTTGGGGAGATCCTTACGTTTGGAAGATTGCACAGTGGCCGGCCGCTGCATCACTTCTTATTGCGGCGCTTCTTGGTCTCTATCGTTTTGCCCCGGACGTTCCGGAACAGCAATGGAAATGGCTGCTTCCCGGGAGCATCATCGCTGCGGCAATATGGCTAGCCGTTTCAGTCCTGTTCAAGGTGTATGTTCGTCACTTTAGCCATTTCGGACTGCTATACGGATCGGTCGGCACCCTGATCATCCTGATGTTCTGGTTCTACCTGAGTGGCGCTGCGATTCTGGTTGGCGGAGAAATTAATGCCGTCCTAGAAGACGCTGCCGCAAGACATAGAGTTCCTGGAGCGAAAAATCGCGGCCAGCATTCGCTGGCTCAGAAGCACGGTCGAAACCCTGCACAGCAGTAATTGCGCAGGTGTCCTACTCGACGATCTCGCGCATGACTACACGTTGCGCCGGGCACGAAGTCGATATGCCCTGACCAGCAGGGAGATTACCACCCAATGGAATCCAGGTTTCGCTGTTATGCACACAAGATGTCGCACGGTCGGCACTGCAGATATGTCGGATACGACGAGAGTTCCGACACGAGCATTCCAACGAAACGCCCTAGCGGATCCACCGCCGCAAGTGAGCAATTTTGAACAGACACGACCGCTAAAATATTCTTACTCTTGCTGTCATTGGGAGCCGAGCCTCTTTGGTTCGCTCTCAGCCACACTGACTTTGAGGCTTCCTCGCGCGCAGTATGTCTGACAAGCGTCACATCAAATCTAGTGTCAGTGGGATGCCATGAGCGAGAACATCCGTCCGACACCTCCCGTGGGTTCTGCAAACGATTGGGAGCAGCTATTTGAATGTGCTCTGCTGGAAGATGATCCTCTAGCGCGCGAGCAGCGGCTCCAAAATGCAAAAGATGCCATCATGGATCTAATCGAAGACTCCTTCGATACTGCTTCTGGTCAGGAGAGCCGATTGCTGCTTGCCGCCCTCAATACAATCAGTGAACTCCAGAGAGTCGTTAAGAACGATGATTTGCCTCGACCCGGGCCCGAGCAAACCTTCGGCCATCCAGCATAACGATCGAACGAGCTGCCTAACTTCAAGCGCTAAACTGACGCACCGCCGGATCTCTGCAGTACCGAGCGGAGGAAGGGCGGCACATCAGCTGTCTCGACAAGATGAACGTGCTCGGGATAGAGCCGCCTGATTTACTTCTTGAAGACTTTTTCGATCTGTCCGACTTTCTTCTGAACTTTACCGGTATTTTTTTCGATGTTGCCTTCGGCCTGTAAGTTAGGATTATTCGTGACTTTGCCGGTCGTCTCTTTGACTTTGCCTTTCACTTCATGAACAGTGCCTTTAATCTCATCCTTCGTACTGGGGTTCATCTGTTTTCTCCTGGTCGTTGAATAACGATAAATACATGTGCCTGCGGAGGCTAGGCTGCGGCCTGGGCCGCCATATAGCCACCTACCGTTTCTTCGAGTTGCCGATCCGCTTCGTCCGCAATAATCCCCACGTCTAGCAGCACCTGATTCCACGAGATTGCTGCTCTCGCAGGACGCAGGACAGGCACTTCTTCCCTTGGGGCATGACGGTCAGTTCCCACAGAGTCAACTCATAGCATTAACATCCGGGCTGTGAAGGTTACCCACAGAAGCGGTAGTTCGCGAGCCGATTCGAGCCATCGAATACAAGTCCCAGTTTGTTCGGTCAACAGGAAACGGACGTCTGGGATGGGTGACGAGAGGTTCTGGTTGTGTAGTCGGCAACTCTTACCTTACCGGATCACAGAACGGTTGCCCGTGACACGACCAGAGATCCAGGCCAGCTACTCCCCGTTGTGGGTGCTATCGCTGTTAACGTTAATCCCAGATTACTTCTAGCTTTTGCTTTTGCTTTTGGCTTTCGGTTTATGTGAGCGCTCCTCATCATTGCCGGATCGGCTTAAGCGCTCAGGAATCCCTGTGATCAGGCCTTGATAATCCG
>PMSZ01000359.1 GCA_003168235.1 Acidobacteriaceae bacterium | reverse complement strand
ATTGCTAGTGCTCTTGTTCTCATGTGTCTCCTCGGGGGAAGGAATCGGAAAGGAAAACGATAACTTGCGGTTGCTGTGAGGTAAAGCCAAAATGAAGTTCGAGACCTGTGGCTCAACCCTAAAACTATTTGCGCCATTCTCCCCGTTTGGCACCACGCGGGGAGTTCTTACGCACCTGAACGCGCTCGGTCTCGTAAGCGTGAGAAGGGTAGTACCGTTTCGCCCATTCCTGCGCTTGTGCCTGATTGTCGTGTTGTGAAATCACCTGCCCATGGAACTTGACAACCCACTTCCCAAGCGTCTTATGCCACTCGACATATAACTTCGTATCCACAAATTACTCCTAGCAGACGTTTTACATGACGGGTCGATGGAGCGATAAGAGCGGAGTCGCTGGAAATTCAAAAGCCCCGCTAGTCAGGCGGGGCTCTGCAAAATGCCAGTAGTTACGCTACCTTTCAAGCATAACTATTATAGCAAACCAACCCTAAGCCGAGAAGCCCGTGCGGAGGACGACGGACTCGAACCGTAATGGCTGACTTGGCCACTCGACTACTTGAAAGGCAGCGTCCAGTACCCACTGGCAACGTCCTCCAGACGCGCTCCAACTTGTCAGAGTATCGAATGTCGCCATGGGCGCGCGCAATCCCACTAAAGTAGCTGCTCCATATTGGGAATGAGTCGGTTACTTCCGCGGCACGCTCCTCGTTTCGCGGATTTTCGAAACGTGGGATTCCACGATCCCTGCATCTTGGGATTCCGACTCTGTTGTCATTTCAAAGCCGCGGCGCAGCGATTGTCAATCATTGACAATCCTTGCCATCCATGCAATTCTGACTTCGGATCAAAACCAAGTCACTCCATGCCTCTAAACATCAATCTGACTCCGCAACTCGAAAAACTAGTTCGCCAGAAAGTTTCCTCTGGACGCTACAACTCTGCAAGCGAAGTGGTCCGCGAGGCGTTGCGCATTATGGAAGCCCGTGAGAAAGCGAATGACGAGTTGCAGTCGCTCAAACTGGAACAGTTGCGCCGCGACATCCGTGATGGTTTGAACAGCGGCCCCGCTCGCCCCTGGAGCGCGGCGGAAACGAAACGCGGAGGCCGCAAGCGCCTCAGTGCCCGGCGCGTCTCAGCTAAATAGATGTCCACAGTTGTCGTGCGTCCTCGCGCATCGGCCGATCTCGCGGAGATTTGGGCCTACATCGCCGAGGACAATCCCGATCAAGCAGATGCTTTCGTTGACCTCCTAGATAGCAAGTTCCAGACTCTGTCTCGTCGGCCCAGCGTGGGGCGACACCGACCAGAGCTGATTTCCGATATCAGAAGTTTTGCCGTAGGCCGCTACGTCGTCTTCTACCTGCCAATCCCTCGCGGTATCGAAGTCGTTCGCGTGCTTCACGGCTCGCGTGACATCGAGTCAATATTTGAGGACGAGCAATAGCGAAGTCCAAGGAGCATAGATGGGCGACTCGGTCATTCTCGAAATCTGCGTTGATTCCGTTCAGTCAGCCCTCGCCGCTGAGCGCGGCGGGGCCAACCGTATCGAGTTGTGCAGCTCTCTTTTCGATGGAGGCACCACGCCCAGCGCGGGCATGATTGCGACCATCCGAAATCGAGTTGCGATTGATTTATACGTGATGATCCGGCCTCGTGGTGGAGATTTCTGCTACTCCCACGACGAATTCGCCGCGATGAAACGGGATGTCGCTATCGCAAAGCAACTGCGGGCCGATGGCGTCGTTCTTGGAATCCTCAATCAGGATGGAGACGTCGATACGGCGCGCTGCCGCGAATTGCTGGAGCATGCCCGGCCACTGAAAGCCACGTTCCATCGCGCGTTTGACATGTCGCGCGATCTGGGCCAATCGCTCGAAGATGTTATTGCCCTGGGATTCGATCGCGTGCTCACTTCTGGCGGCGAACAGAAGGTGCAGGATGCGATCCCGGTAATCAAGCGGTTGCAGGAGATGGCCTCAAACCGGATCGCCTTGATGATTGGCTCCGGTATTCGCTCCGGCAATGTACGAGAGCTTATCTCGCAGACAAGCGCGCGCGAGGTTCATGCCAGTGCACGCTGCGTTGAACCGAGCCCAATGCGATATCGGAATGAAAAGGTGCGCATGGGAACCTTGCCGGAGTGGGAATATCAACGTGCCGTAGTTGACGAGGAAGAAGTCCGCAATCTGGTGCGCGCCATTTCCGCGCCCTCTCAGTGATTGGCGTGTGGCCCCGCTCATTTCTGATCACGGTCGGGCTGTGACCGCCGTCACAGACACCTGATCCTGGCAGTGCAAAAATGTCCTCAAACCTGGGGGCAGCCAGAAAGCGTGACCGTTTTCCCTCCCACAAGCGAAGACGTTCGCTAAGGCTGCCCCTGATTTGAAACTCATCCGCAACTCCGGGCGAAGCAGCGAATCCGTTAAAATCATTGAATCCGCTAAAATCAGTGAGGCCGGTTTCCGCCGGCCGCCACCATGAAAATCGGTGTCCTAGCCTTGCAGGGAGATTTCGACGCCCACCGCCGCCGTCTCGAAGAGTTGGGCGCGGAAGTCGTCCTCGTCAAAAAGCCGGAGCAACTCGATGCCATCGACGGCCTGATCATTCCCGGAGGCGAGTCGGGTACATTCCTCAAGCTGCTCGGTGAAGACGGGCTCGCGAAGCTCAAAGATTTCGTGCGCGTGAAGCCCACGTTTGGCACCTGCGCGGGATGCATCCTGCTGGCGGCCGAAGTCGAAAATCCCAAGCAGACGGGCCTCGGCGCGCTCGACATCACCGTGCGCCGCAATGCTTACGGACGTCAGATCGACAGCTCGATTCGCGAAGGCCGTTTTCTCGGCGAGCCGGTCGAAATGGTTTTTATTCGTGCTCCCAAGATCGAACGCACCGGCAAAGATGTGGAAGTGATCGCAACCGAGGGCAGCGGTGAGGATATGGTCCCGGTGCTGGTGCGCAAGGGCAACACGCTGGCCGCGACGTTCCATCCGGAACTGAGTGACGACCGCCGCATTCATCAATATTTTCTGGACTTGGTCGAAAACTGGAAACGATCGCGAGAATAACGCGCAGCTGAACTTAAAAATTGACCTTGCTGACCGCCGAGGTTGCTTTCAGCAGGGAAAAAAACTAATCGCCCAAATGACGGCGAATCAGAGAGGCCAATCCAACCAGCCCGCCTCCGAGCAGGGCAAGAACGCCCGGATCGGGCACTACTGAGGATTTTACGACGGCAGGTGCGGCAAAGGAATTGACCGCCAGGATCAGAACCAGCAGGACAACAGGGCCCAAGGTTCGCACGGGTGACGCTCCTTTCGACTCTAGGACAGTCGCAAACGGTTCTCCAACGGACCGACTTTCACAATTAATTCAAAGAGCATGTTTTCGAGGCAAATCCCGCGCTGGACGGGGGATTTGACGAAAGTTTTCCAGAGCCCCGGTCGAAGCATGTGCAACGCTTTGCACAGTTGTGTCGATAAAGGTTCTCTGGTTGAGGTCCGCTGGTTAGGGCTCGCTTTTGGCTCCGGATGCGGGTTTTGGTTCGATCCAGTATTCTGTCGCCTTCCACCTCCTCACCATGGAACCAGCGCCAGAACTGGAAATCAGCCGCGTCTCGTTTGCGTCATACGGACGCCTGCTCGCGCGCAACCAAAACTTCCGCCGATTGTGGAGCGCGCAAATAGTCAGCGAAATTGGCGATTGGTTTTATACGCTGGCGATCTACAACCTTCTCTTGCAACTCACGGGACGAGCCGGATCGGTCGCGCTGGCGCTCGTTCTGCAAGTTCTGCCACAGACTCTGATCGGCCCTACCGCTGGAGTCGTGAACGACCGGTTGCGCCGCAAGCACGTCATGATTGCGGCCGACATCGGACGCACGCTGATCGTGCTCTGCATGTTGCTGATTCGTTCGCGAGATAAAGTCTGGATGGTCTATCCGTTGCTGACGGCAGAAACGCTGCTGGCCGCCTTCTTCGAGCCAGCGCGGAATGCCGTGATCCCCAACATTGTGGAGCGCGAAGACGTCGTAGTGGCAAACACACTCTCTTCGACTACCTGGAGCGTCAACCTGCTGGTGGGCGCGACGCTCGGAGGCTTGGTTGCGGCGCTGCTCGGCCGCGACGCCGTATTCCTGCTGAATGCGTTGTCATTCATGGTTTCGGCGGCTCTGATTTGGAGAATGCGCTTCGCCGAGCCTCACGCTGAAGGCGGTAGTCCGTTTCGCGCGCGCGAACTGGTGGATTTTTCACCCATCCTCGCAGGGATTCGTTATGTGCGTGCCCATGCCCGCTTACGCTCGACCGTACTCGCGAAGTTTGGAAACCTGATCATCGGACCGGGTTGGGTGCTGTTTACGGTGATGGGACAAAACGAGTTTGCCGTCCGCTGGCGCGGCCTGTCTCCTGAACGCGGCGCGTTTCTCGGTATGAGTCTGCTGCTCGGTGCTCGCGGATTCGGCGCACTCCTCGGGCCGCTGCTGGCCGCTCCGTGGGCTGGACACTGGCAGCGCCGCCTCGAGGGCGCGATTTTCTGGGGATATCTGGGAGCAGCCGCCGGTTACACATTGCTGGGCGTGTCGGGACACCTCTGGCAGGCATGTTTGTGCGTCGCACTCGCGCACTTCGGGAGTTCGATCGTGTGGGTGTTCTCGACCACACTGTTACAGTTGCAGAGCGACGACAAGTTTCGCGGACGCGTTTTCGCGGCCGATCTCGGCCTGTGCATGTTCACGATTGCCGCAGGCGCCTACCTCGCCGGGCGCTTTGTGGATTGGGGATTCGCCGCGCGAAACGTCGCCAGCGTTTCCGGCATGTTGATGCTGATTCCGGCCGGGTTGTGGGGACTGTCAGTACNNGCGGCCAAAAGTAAACCAAACTGGATCCGTCAGGCTGACGGATCCAGTTCACAGCAGTTGATCGATTTTCGCCGCAAGAATGAAATCCGACTCGGTCAGTCCGTTCACGGCATGCGTCCACGTGGTGATCTCGACCTTGCCCCAGCCCAGCAGAATATCGGGATGATGTCCCTGCTCCTCAGCAAGCGCGCCAACTCGATTCACGAACGCCAGAGCAGACTTGAAATCTGGAAACTTAAGACTGCGCACGATGTGATGCTCGTTGACGACATTCCACTGCGCGGGATCGGCCAGCTGACGATGAATTTCGGAAAGCTCTTTACCCTTGAGCGGCGGCACGCCGCCGCGGCAGGGAACGCAATTTCGCGTTGCTAGCGCAGCTTTACTCAAGACCATGCTCCTACTTNNAACGGAATATCTTCGTCCGTAATCGGAGAACTTCCAACCTGCGCGTGCTCCGGTTCCGGCGCGCTCTGGTCGAAGTTGTTGCCGCCAGCCGAAGCTCCGCGCGAGCTGCCCGCGGAATCGCCTCCGCCTTCGCCGCGTCCGCCCAGCAGGACGAGATCGTTGGCCACAACTTCAGTCATATATTTCTTCTGGCCAGACGTTTTGTCGTCCCAGGAGCGCGTCTGCAGGCGCCCCTCGATATACACCTTGCCGCCCTTTTTCAGATACTCACCGGCAATCTCCGCCAGCCGCTGCCAGAGCACTACGTTGTGCCATTCGGTGCGGTCCTGCCACTGGCCGTCTTTGCCTTTGAAGCGCTCGTTGGTAGCGAGGGTGATCTTCGCGACCGGCGTGCCTTGCGGCGTGAACTTCACTTCCGGATCCTTGCCCAGGTTCCCAATCAGAATGACTTTGTTGATGCTTTTGCCGGCCATGTTCGCGCGCTCCTTCGAGAAAACTAACGTCCAAGACGCTCACTATAGCAGAATGGTCAGCCCCGCGTCGGTGTCGGCCGTACATCAAAAATGTGACGAATCGGGGTTCGCGGTGAAGACGGGGCAAGCCCCGCCTCAAGGTGATCGGTGACGATGCCATGAGTGACGATCACGACATCTGGAACAACATCAGATAAACAATGACTCCTGTTACCGAAACATAGAGCCAGAGAGGGAACGTCCAGCGCGCTATGGCGCGATGTCGGCCAAACTGTCCGCGCAAAGCCCGCGTCAGCGTAATCAGCACCATCGGCACAATTATGATCGCCAGAATCGTGTGTGAGATCAGGATGGTAAAGTAGAGAATTCGTATCCATCCCGTTCCGTGGAAATAAACGATCCCGCCATGATGAGGCCAGTGATAGTAGAGGTACGACACCAAAAAAATGGAAGACGTGGCAAACGCGGTCAACATCACCGCGCGATGAGCCGCGATCTTGCGGCGGCCGATGAGCGCCCGTCCAGTGACCAGCAGCACCGCGCTCAATCCGTTGAGCGTCGCATTGATCTTGGGGAAAATGGAATAGTCGGTCATGGCGGAAATATTTAGCGAAGTTTATTTGTACGGTGAATGGAGCGCCTTGGCAAGGCCAGCGGCGAAATTGAAGAGGTCAGAGGGCAGATATCAGAGGTAAAACCAACCTGCTCTTTACCTCTGCAATCTGACCTCTCACCTCTGACCTTTCCTCTGATCTCCCCCCGAATCGCTCCCTTGCCCTGCTAGCGTATAAACTATTTACACGATGCCTGAAGTGGAGAGTCCTCCGTCTCCTGCCCCGGTGGCCACCAAAGAACCTGCGGCGCGCCCCCTGCCCGTCTTGGCAGTATGGGTACGCGATCTGCTGGTCTCGCTCGCCATCTCCGCGTTCATCATTATTTTTCTGTATCAGCCAGTAAAGGTCGAAGGCACCAGCATGATGCCCGGCCTCGAAGATCAGGAGCGCATCTTCGTCAACAAATTCGTCTATCGTTGGGAGCCCATCCAACGCGGCGACATCGTCGTCTTTCGCTACCCGCGCGATACTTCGAAGAGCTATATCAAGCGCGTGATCGGCATAGCGGGAGACCATATCCGCATCGATAACGGACAGGTCTACGTGAACGGCGAGGCCCTGGACGAAGACTACGTTCCCAGCGACTACGCTGACGCCCGCTCGTACGGTGAGATCGTTGTCCCGCAGAAAAGCTTCTTCGTGCTGGGAGACCACCGCACCATGTCCAACGACAGCCGCGACTTCGGTCCGGTCAATGAACGCTATATCTACGGCAAAGCCGTCTTCGGATATTGGCCGATGGAAAAGCTGGGGCGGCTGAGGTAGGCTCTTGGTGGTGATCCAGCGACATGTTTTTCAGACAGATTCTGAAGTGGCTTCTTGCGGCTGTGGCCCTATGGGCGCTGCTAATCGCATTCTGTTTTCTGTACCGGTCGCGTTTGGGTTACGTCGGTCTGGCTTTCTTGGTTCTTTGGTACGTCTACATTCCGATCCTGTTTGTTGTTGTTGTCGCCGTCTGGCCCATATTACATAAAGTTGCAGGGCTGCTTAGGGTGCCCGCGACTCGCCTAATAGCACACTCTAGGCACCATCCCAAAGGCTAGGCGGTGAAAACGACTCACAGGTCCTCAGTTCTGCCCGGCCAAGTCGGACAGCTTCCGTAATCTAACTGTCTGGTCATTGGCGATGTCCTGCCGTAGCCATCCGAGGTGGCCAGCCCCATAGATCACGAGAATCCTGTCGTTCGGAGATTCGACCAGCTTGACGATATTGCTGTAAATGCGAATATTTCGCTGATACCAGGCTGCCAGCAGGTCCGGTCCCGCATAGTCAGAAGGATCTCCGTAGGGCACAATGGCGTAATACAGGGCCACGTCTTTTGCCACCCTCTTGTCGGAATTCATGAACTCCAACATCTCGAGGACGGTGTGCGATTGCAAGAAATCGTCCTGCTCCTTCACCATTGCGCCCCAGCCCGCAGTGACAGCGTCGAGTTTCTCGGCGCGGCCGTTGGCTTTCGCGTAGTTGACCACCCGCTGCATCGGGAAATCCCCTTCCTCATCGACGGGGTAGACCGCGTGATGGCCAAGCTCCTTGGCCAGCTGGTATCCGATTTGATTCGTCTCGTCACGCGACAGCGTGTACTTTCCCGCGAGGTAGTCGGAATACTCTTGCTTCACCCGCTCGCTCCCGATGTCGGCTTCAATCGCAATCTTAGTCGGATGAAACCTCTTCAAAACTTCGATCAGCTGCGCGATTTCCTGCTGGCGTTTCGGCGAGAGGACATCGTCAGCTTTCATGTTGTAGATATCGCGTCCCGGATTCGACATGTGATACGTCCCGAGCACCAGAATCTCCGGGCGTGCGTCCGACTGAGCCCAGGCAGCGATCGATATCGCCACTACCCACAGAATCAGCGAAATCTTCCTCATACACCCTCCGCGCCTAGCTACGAACCTCTGCTGGGAAAAGTTCCACGATCCCGCAGTCGCCTGGAATTGAGACCTTTCTTCAATGCTCATCTGCTGTTAGAATCTCTGAAATCCACTCCCAGGAGTTCTAATGCAAGCGATCCTTGCGCTCGAAGACGGCAGAGTCTTCCGAGGCAAAGGCTACGGCGCTAAAGGCGAATGCTCCGGCGAAGTCGTTTTTAATACTTCCATAACCGGCTACCAGGAAATTTTCA
>PMSZ01000309.1:1951-2616 GCA_003168235.1 Acidobacteriaceae bacterium | reverse complement strand
ACAACACCGAGCGACCGCATTCGGCGCTGGGCTACAGGCCGCCAGCGCCGCAAGCAATCTTGCCGAAGCAACAGGGGCATGGAGATATGGAAAACGCTCCGCGTTTCCCACATCCCCACACCCCCGGCGACTACGACGGACAAATGTCTAACAAGGCGTTACACTAACATTCCACTTGGTACAAAAGATCGGTCCGGTCATCAATCTGACTCAGCGCCACTCGCTAAGGACGATGATATTGTCGGCTGGCCTGATGAACTCCTCATCGACTTCCCAGATTTTCCTGACTGCACCCTCGACTCTGCTACAGACACCTAAATGCCGTAGTCAAAACGGTACACGGACTGTCATAGTCAACCTTCAGACCCACGACTCTAAGGCCTTGGACATCGACCTGCCCGCAGGTTCTCTTCGGTGTTTGACGCGTCAACGCCGCCACGCTTTTCCAGTTTCATAAGGTGCTGGTGTTTTCCGTTTGTCTACGCATGACGGGAAATATGGCCGATGCGGAAGATCTGACCCAGGAAGCTTTTATGCGCATGTTTCAGAGCATCAACTCGTTTCGGGGAGATTCAGGCTTCTCCTCTTGGCTGTACAGGATTGCCGTGAACACCGTTCTGATGAAACTGCGATGTCGGAGAAGGGCGCTCGTATCTCTGGACGAA
>PMSZ01000309.1:0-1941 GCA_003168235.1 Acidobacteriaceae bacterium | reverse complement strand
TCCACCTCTACGAGGTGGAAGGGTATCAGCATCGCGAGATTGCTCAACTCCTGCGGTGCCCCGTCGGAAACTCCAAAGCGCAGCTCCACAAGGCGAGATTGAAGATGCGGAATGGGTTGCTTCCGAAAAAGCACGTTCTCTCGTCGCTTGAGACGGCCCGCCCAAAAGCTCGTCTTCCAAACCACTCCTTAGAGGAAAAAGCTGCCCGGATTGAAGCGGAAGGAGACTATACGAGAGCAGGCGGCTATAGCCGAGTCGTCAAAACTGCGTGTAATGCCGAATTTCCCTTTGTCCTTTAGACATGTGGTGTTCTCTAGGTCGGGCAACGGCCGCCGCGAGCGCATTTCCGGTCTCTTCGACCGTCATGTCACCAACACCATAAGAAAATTGCCAGCGGAAATATCCGAAAGGTCTGTGCAAGCTCATCAGTTCCAGCCTCGCAGCATTTCCACACTGAGCAATTGTGAACAGATTCTTCGTGCCAGATGTGAAAAATAGGTTGCAACTCCCATGGCCCTCCCGCTCCAAAGCACCGTATACAACGCAGTGATCCTTTGCATCGACGACGACCCCGCTATATTGGAATGTGAACAGGAGTTCCTCGAATCCTTTGGGTATCGCGTTCTGACAGCACTGAGCGGGTCCAGGGGACTGGAACTTGCCTCTATCCATTCAGTGGATTTTGTCATCGTTGACTATTGCATGCCCGAGATGAACGGATCGGAGGTTGCAATTGAGATCAAACGCCTAAGACCTCATGCGCCGGTCATCATGCTTTCCGGCGCTATTGATATTCCAGAGAAAGACTTGAACGTGGTAGACGCCTTCATTGCCAAGGATCGTCTGGGCAGCCAATTGTTGCCCGTGATTTCTGGATTGCACAATGGCTTTCCGGTTTAACTCTCATAGGGAAGGAAAATCTAGATGTTGATCTTGATTATCGTGTTGGTGCTGGTTTTAGGGGGCGGTGGAGGGTTTTACGGCCATAGCCGCTGGGGATATGGCGGAGGTGCGGGCATCGGGCTGGGCACCGTATTGGTGATCCTCCTCATAGCGTACATGTTGGGAGTCTTCCACTGAGGTTGAGCACTTAACATAGAAATGGACAAGGAAGATTCCAATAGAAGCTCGATCAGTTACGTTGATTTTGGATCGGACACCAATCGCTGTTTGGCATCGGCGCAGCGACCTTTCGGCCGTCCGAATCACGGGCGGACGGCAGCGCGTAGTAGTGCCGGAACAGCTCGTATGTGCCGTCGACCAAATAGATGTCCAAGGCGCAGCACCCACACCACCCTATAGGAGCGGCTCGGGTTCAATCAATTGGCGGTCAGTTCGTGGCATGCTATTCACGCATCCGTAGGCAGACCCCCTAATGTCGAAACGCATTTAATGCATTATTGCTTTATCGCCCAGGGAACCGTTATTCCCTTCAGTTCAATTTCCTTGTGAGAGTCGCTGATACTGGCGCTGAACTGCCAACTCAATGCGGCCACTTGGAAGAAATAGTGATACGGGAGAGCACCCGTTGCTACACGCGGCAGGGAATAGCCCGCACTAAAGTGTGCAATATGGAACAGATCGCATTGCGTCATCCACGGTATATTCCACCCGGACAAGAAGGGGGCTTGTTGGGACCCCAGAATCCCTGAACCATCTTCCCCTTGCGGTGTGGCCGCTGTACTCTCCGAGGGCTGAGTCACACCGCTCTTTTTCACAAGAAAAATCCTCAACGAACATCGACCACCGCGATAAGGAGAAATATCATGTCAGATCAAGAAAATCGTAACCCTCAACATAAAGACTCGCAAAAGCAACATAACGACTCGCAAAAGCCCGCTCAGGACAGAAAACCAGAAAGCCAACCCACTTCGCCAGTGCAACAGATTCCTAGCGGACAGCCCAAGACTCCGCAGCCGGAACAAGAAAAGCACGATCAAG
>PMSZ01000539.1 GCA_003168235.1 Acidobacteriaceae bacterium | reverse complement strand
GCCCTGAAAGAAGAACTCTTCCAACTCGAAGTCGAACGCAAAACCGGCAAGATCACTCCCGAGGAGTACGAAAAAGCCAAAGCCGCGCTCGACCAGACCCTCGACCGCGCGCTGAAACGGCAGCAAGGATGATCTGCAAGGGCCAGTGGCCCGCCGAACTCCCGGTTTCACTAAGAATGTTTTACTGAGAACTGAGAACCGGGAACTGGGTCCTGAGCCGAACCGCCTCCTGAAACATCTAATAAGACCGACAGGAAAACACCGAGGCACTTATGAGCAACATATTCAAAACCACGCTTCTGCTGACCGCCATGACCCTGCTGCTCATGCTGGCGGGCCGCGCTTTCGGCGGACAAAACGGAATGCTGATGGCGCTCGCTTTCGCCGCGGTCATGAATTTCGTGGCTTACTTTTTCTCCGACAAGATCGCGCTCGCCACCTACCGCGCCCAGCCCGTCAGCCGTGAGGACCTGCCGCGCGTCTATAACATCGTCGAGCGCCTGTCGCAAAAAGTCGGCCTGCCGATGCCCAAGCTTTACGTCATCCCTACCGATTCTCCCAACGCCTTCGCCACCGGACGCAATCCCAACCACGCGTCCGTCGCCGTTACCCACGGCATTCTCGGCCTGCTCAACGACGAAGAACTCGAAGGCGTCATCGCGCACGAACTCGGCCACGTGCGCAATCGCGACATCCTGATCAGTTCCATCGCGGCCACTTTGGCCGGAGCGATTACCTGGCTCGCGTCGATTGCCAAGTGGGGAATGATTTTCGGAGGAATGCGCGGTGGCGAACGCGAGGATCGCGGCGGAGGCGGCGGGATCGCGGCCATTGCCATGATCTTCCTCGCGCCATTTGCGGCCATGCTGATCCAGCTTGCCGTCTCCCGCTCCCGCGAGTATGGAGCCGACGATACCGGAGCCCACTGGACTGGCAATCCGTATGCGCTGGCAAGCGCGCTCTCGAAGATTGATGCCTACTCGCGCCGCACGCCGCTGCTGGCAAGTCCATCGACTGCGCATCTGTTTATCATTCAGCCCTTCCTCGGCGGAATGAGCTTCGGCAATCTTTTCTCTACCCATCCCCCAACCGCAAAGAGAATCGAGCGGCTGACGGGAAGGCCGGCGGAATTCTTTCAACAATAGTTCACAATTCCCGGTTGCTCATCAACTAAAATTTGCGGTTTTACTGAGAACTGAGAACCGGGAACTGAGAACTCCCCTGTGACCGCGGTAACTCCTGGCGCCCGCAACCTGCATAGTAGAATTTGAACAATGTCCACTCAGGCAGCGAGTGCCGCGTCCAGCCGCGCGGCTCAACTGGAAAGCTCTCTTCGCACGGTCATCCGCGGCAAAGATGAAGTCCTCCGCCTGGCTTTGGTTTCGATTTTTGCCAAAGGTCATCTGCTGATCGAAGGCGTTCCCGGAGTCGGCAAGACCACGCTCGGCCAGGCGCTGGCCCGCGCCATCGATTGCAGCTTTCAGCGCATCCAGTTCACCAGCGACATGCTGCCCTCAGACGTCCTCGGCATCTCCATCTATTCCGCCATTGAGCAGAAATTCGAATTCAAGCGCGGACCTGTTTTCGCCAACGTGCTGCTGGCCGACGAAATCAATCGCACCACTCCAAAGACGCAATCGGCCCTGCTCGAAGCCATGAACGAGGGACAGGTCACCATTGATTCGTACTCGCATCAGCTGCCGCAGCCGTTTCTGGTGCTGGCCACGCAGAATCCCGTCGAGCACCATGGCACTTATCCGTTGCCGGAGTCGCAACTCGATCGTTTCCTGATGCGGGTTCGCATGGGATATCCCGAAGGCAACGCCGAGCGCGAGATTCTGCGCGCCGAAGCCGGAGTCGCGCAACTGGAAAACCTGCGCCCCGTGCTCAATGCCGCCGATGTGGTCGAAATCCAGCAGGCGGTCGCGCAAGTTCACGTGGATGAATCGCTGATCACTTACCTGCTCAATATCGTCACCCGAACCCGCGAGTCCGAATACCTGTCTCTGGGAGTATCTCCGCGAGGCTCGCAAATGCTCTACCGCGCCGCGCAAGCGATGGCGTTTCTCGAAGGCCGCGATTACTGCACGCCCGAAGATTTCAAGCCCTTAGTAGTCTCCGTCTTCGCCCACCGCGTTGTAGTAAGTTCGCTCTACACTTCCACGTTGAAAAAATCGGAACAAGCCGAACAGGTTCTGCGGGAGATCGTGGAGACCGTGCCGGTGCCGGTGTAGTCGGACGAAATAATCCAATAAAATACTCTTGTGGCTTGTCATCCCGAGCGGAGCGAGGGATCTGCAGTTAACTCGCTGGCCTGCGCATCACACATCGATGCCCAATACGCTAATTGGTACCTGAATCGCACTCTTGAAGTGTGGCAAATACCGCTTCACCTTTTCGGAAGTCAAGGAACCTTCCCAGTTCTGTCTGCACTCTGATTTCATAAACTTCTGGAACCTCGAAGTGGTTACTACATAACCTCCGACATCGATCTTATCGAGGGCAGAGTAAGATGAGACTTGAAATTTAAGCAAGTCGATGCCAATAAAAGAGGCGTGACCAAATCCGACCTCGATACCAATTCTCTCTTTGAGGTAATCCATCTTTGCGCCCGGATCGCCCGGATCGTCGAACACGGTCGGCTGGCTTGCCCACCCTTTCGCAACGAAGCGATCTTCAAGCAACTCGTTGAAGGCTGGTCGCGATAATTTGGTGATGTCGGAGATAGCTCCGAGAAGGACTTGCTCAATTTCCTCCTTCAGAGAAAGCTTGCTGTTGAGGACTTGTTCGGCAAAACGAAATGAGAATCGCTGAAGCCTTAGGGAAGATGCTGACAACTTCGTCGCGTCCGTCATATCGAGCTATCCGCCCGAAGCCGCCGGCTTCTCCGGCTGCAAACTCGACAGCCGCGAGATCGTCGCCACCATCATTCCGGAGAGGAACTGCATGGTCGCCACATCATTATTGTCGAACGCGTGGGGCGTCGACGAGAGCACTTCGAAAACTCCGAGCGTCCGCCGGAAGTGACACAGCGGAGCCACCAGAATCGAGCGCACGCCCATACGGCGGCAGGTCGCCCAATCGACTCGCGGATTCGATTCGGCATCGTTGCACAACAACACTTCTCCCGTGCGCACACATTCAGCCGAGAGGCCACTATCGGTCTGCAGGCGGACTCCGATGTCGGGAGCGGTACGCCCGGTGCGGGCGCGGCAGATAATTTCGTTACCGCGGCGCAGCGCGATGGCCGCCCCGGTGGCGCCGGTAAAGTATTG
>PMSZ01000472.1 GCA_003168235.1 Acidobacteriaceae bacterium | reverse complement strand
TCGCAGCGAATGCAAGTGCGTGGCGTAACCCGTTCGTCCTGACGTATTCGGCGTAACGATGCTGCTCGGCATAAGAATGTTCAGCGCGACATCTTCGGCGTAAAATGACCGGCATAATATCAACCGGAAATCTCCGCATCTGTAAAATCTTTGCCATCGAGGAACTTGTCATGAACCGTTCTCTCTTTTTCCTGGCAACCCTGTTATCGATCTCCAACCTGGCTCTTGCGCAGCAATCCGCCGCGGCGCCTGCGCACCATCACGCACCGGCAACCGCCAAACCCTCCGCTGACAAACTCTGGACCGACCTTCTTGCCGGCAATGAGCGCTTCATCTCCGGCAAAACCCACGCCTATAACGTGGTTGCGCTGCGCCGTGAGCTCGCCTCGGGACAGCAACCGAACGTCATCGTGCTCTCCTGCTCTGACAGCCGCGTCGCTCCCGAACTGGTTTTCGATCACAGCCTCGGAGATCTCTTCGTCGTCCGCACCGCCGGCAATGTCGCCGACCTCGTCGGTCTCGGCAGCATCGAGTATGCGGTCGACCACATGCACCCTCCCTTGCTCGTAGTCCTCGGACATCAGAAGTGCGGCGCTGTAACCGCGGCCTGCTCGGGTGAAAAAATGCCGAGCCGCAATCTCGAAGCCATCGTCGACAAGATCGATCCTGCCGTCACCCAGGCCAAGACCTATGCCAAGTCCGACAACCTGATCGAATCCGCAATCAAGGAGAACGTTCACCAGAGCGCGAAAGATTTGCTCGCCAATAGCGAAATCATCCGCGACGCCGTAACCGCGGGCAAACTCAAAGTGATTGAAGCGGAATACGAACTCGAAAGCGGCCAAGTAGTGCGCCTTAACCCCTCAGGCGGTCAGAACTAGCCGATGCCGCAACCCGCCGACCTCCAATCTGCCATTAAATCTCTCGCCGCAGCCGAAACTATCTCGAACGCCGCCGAAGCTCGCCGCATCTTTCTCGATTTCCGCGCCCGCCTCACCCGCGGCGAAATCCGCGCCGCAGAAAAAGTCGCCAACCCGCAGGGCGAATCGCGCTGGACCGTCAACCCTTGGGTCAAGCAAGGCATCCTGCTCGGTTTCCGTCTCGGCGAAATGCAGGAAATGTCGGACGGAGACGTCCTCACCTTCGTCGACAAAGACACGTTTCCCGCTCGCCGCCTCACCCTCGCCGATCGCGTGCGCCTCGTTCCCGGTGGCTCCTCCATCCGCGAAGGCGCTTACGTCGCGCCTTCGGTCATCTGCATTCCGCCCATGTTCATCAACGTCGGAGCCTACGTCGATGAAGGCTCCATGATCGACTCCCACGCCCTCGTCGGCTCCTGCGCGCAGATCGGCAAGCGCGTCCACCTCAGCGCCGCCGCCCAAATCGGAGGCGTACTCGAACCCATCAACGCCGCTCCCGTGATCATCGAAGACGATGTCCTCATCGGCGGCAATTGCGGCGTCTACGAAGGCACCCTCGTCCGCGCTCGCGCCGTCCTGGGAGCGGGCACAATCCTGACCCGCTCCACCCCCCTCTATGATCTCGTCCGCGGCGAAATCTACCGCGCCACCGCCGACCACCCCCTCGAAGTCCCAGAAAATGCCGTAGTAGTCCCCGGCTCGCGCGCAGTAACAAAAGGCAAGGGCAAATCCGCGGGTAAATCCGACGACTGGAACCTTTCGCTCTATACACCCGTCATCGTCAAATATCGTGACGAGAAAACCGATCGCGGAATTGAGTTGGAAGAGTGGCTTCGCTAGAGCTGGGTCCGCCACTCAGAGAAACAGTTCTTTAGACTTCGCGCCTCGGGCATTCGTGGATTCTGCACCCCGTTGGGGTGGGGTATTCGCAAAATACGTTCGGAACGCCAGTAGGGAGATATCCGATGGTCTTTCTGCCATTGATTGCGGTGTTGCTTTCGGTCGCCTCGCTCATCGGGTGCATCCTTGTGCTGTCCATGAGCGTGGCAAAGTGGGAGACATTCAAGCGCATGCTGCTCGCGCTTTTTGCTATCGTCTTCCTCGCAGTCGTCACAGCAGGGCTGGCGGCTTGGCTGTTTCACTCCACGGTTGCGCCGGTCCTCGCAGGATTGTTTTGCGTGCCCGCCAGCTTGCTCGGCGCTGCAGTTACAGGATGGCGTCATGATCGCTCGGTTAAAACGCTGCACGAAACCAGCCGCAAAATCCTGCCTTGAGCGAAGTCCTGCTCTTCGCAAATCGATATTGTGTCACTTTACTGTATGCTATAATGTAAAGCGATGACGGAAGCAACTCTTTCGACCAAGAATCAGATCGTGATCCCACGGGAGGCTCGCGAAGCACTGGGCTTGAAACCAGGTGACAAGATTCTTGTGGTTGTCCGGGGCGGAAAAGTCTTAGTCCTGCAAAAACCCAAGTCTTATCATGCCGCGATCCGTGGCTTAGCTCGTGGCAAGTATCCAAGAACTTATCTGCAAAAGGAACGCCAGAGTTGGGAGTAGAGCGGCTCCGCTCGTTTCTCAGGCATCACCGCCGGATCGCACTGGACACGAGTATCTTCATTTATCACTTGGAACCCAACCCGAAGTATCTCGCATACACCGACATCATCTTTTCCTGGCTGGAGGCGCCCGAATCCCGGGCGATCACATCCACAATCACGATGACGGAACTGCTAGTACTGCCGTATCGCGAGGGCGACGAACAGCGGGCAGATGACTTCTATGGCTTGCTCTCCACCTACCCTAACCTGGATTGGATTGCACCGAACCTGGAGATCGTGGAACTAGCGGCCCGGATTAGAGGGCTCTATCGTCTGCGAACCCCGGATGCTCTGCAGGCCGCGACCGCCGCACATTCGCAGACCACCGGTTTGATCACTAACGATGCCGTCTTTGAACGCGTGGAAGGTTTTCAAACGCTGGTTCTCGACAGCCTGTGAAGGACCTCGACAGGACCTCGCTCGTCGTCCTCGCGTCTCACGACGGCAACGTCGGAGCGGCTGAAAGCTTTCTTGCTTCCTCCGCAAACCGTCGCCGCGCTTCCAAATGTTTCGCCCGAAAGTGCGCCCGCGCCCGCTGGCCCCAAGCCCGCACAAAGTAATAGTTCAGCGCGCATCCGATGGCCGAACTGGTCAGCGGGATCAGCCGTCCCGCCCATTTCTCCACCACTTCAGCCCCGGCTCTGGCTGCGATCTGCCGAATCACCCGCGGCACAAAGCGATTGACCACTTCCCTTTCCAGCAATTCGCGACTGATGTCAACTCCGGCCGCCGTGGCCGCCGCAATCCAAAGCTCCGCGATTTCGTCGTCGGTATTTAACTCGAAACCATAAATCAGACTGAGTTTCTGGATCGTGCGCATCGTAATCGCGGACAGAATGCCAAGGTCGGGAACGATGGTGAGAAATCCGCCGAGTCCAAGCCCAGCCCCCTCGACTGCCGCCATCTTCATGCCGCCGCGGATCACCGACTCTGCCGCATCGTCGAGACGCTCGACGGGCAAGGTGTACACGCCGTGAAATGTTGCCAGCGGCAACCCGTGCGCCACGCGCAGTTGCATCAGAAAGCGTCCCGGGTCGACCTTAATCGTGTCGTAAGTGCGCGTCAGTCCGCCGCGAATCGCGCCTTCAACCCGTCGCCGCACCCACGATTGTTTTTCGTCGTCCCGCATTAGCTACAAGTTTATCAGCCGCTCCCGAGTTACCGTAGATGTGCACCTTGCCGCATCTCCCACCGCTGCCTCAACCCGAAACCTTCCCTGTGCTAGCATCAATTCTAAGAATGCCAACAGGAAAACTGCACATCGTTCCGCTCGGCGGGATGGGCGAGTTCGGTATGAACTGCATGGCCATCCGCTATGGCGATGACATTATTGTTGTCGACGCTGGCCTCATGTTCCCCGAAGCCGAATTATTGGGCGTCGATATCGTCGTCCCCGACATTTCCTACTTGCTTGAAAATCGCAAGTACGTTCGCGGCATCATCCTCACCCACGGCCACGAAGACCACATCGGCGCCCTCCCCTGGATTCTCGGCGAACTCAACGTTCCTATCTGGGCGACCGAGTTTACTCTCGCCTACGTCGAAGACAAGCTTGACGAACACCAGCTTCTCGATGACGCCGACCTGCGCGAAATTCGCCCCGGAGAACGCTTCAAGGTAGGCCCGTTTACCATTCATCCGCTCCAGGTCACCCACAGTCTGGTCGATTGCGTTGCCCTCGCCATCCAGACCCCGCTCGGCGTCATCCTTCACACCGGCGACTTCAAAGTCGATCCCACGCCTACCGACAACCGCCTCTTCGACCTCCACGGTTTCGCCGAATACGGCAAAGAAGGAGTCCTCCTCCTCTTGCAGGATTCCACCAACGTCGAGCGCAAAGGCTACACCCCGAGCGAGCGTGCCGTGCACCGCAAGTTCGAAGAAGTCTTTGTCCGCACCAAGCGGCGCCTGTTCATCTCCTGTTTCTCATCTTCCATTCACCGCATCAAGCTCACCGTTGACATGGCGCGCGAGCACGGCCGCAAAATCTGCTTCATCGGCCGCTCCATGGAGAATTCTTCCGAGATCGCCGAAGACCTTGGCTACCTGCAAATTCCCGAGGGCATGCTCATTCATCCCGGAGAAATGAAGAACTTCCCTCCCGAAAAAGTCTGCGTGCTCATCAGCGGAACTCAGGGCGAGCCCATGTCGGCGCTGTCGCGCGCAGCCGTCGATAATCACAAACACGCGAAGATCGAAAAAGGCGACACCGTCGTCCTGTCTTCACGCATCATTCCCGGCAACGAAAAAGCCATTTACCGCGTGGTCGACCATCTGTTCCGCCGCGAGGCGTTCGTCATTTATGATGACGGCTCTTACCCGCCCATCCACGTTAGCGGACACGCCAGCCAGGAAGAATTGAAGCTGATCATCAACCTGGTGCGGCCCAAATATTTCGTTCCCATCCACGGAGAATACCGCCAGTTAAAGCTGCACGCTGAGTTGGCCGCCTCCATGAAGGGAGCCGTCGGCAACGTCCTGCTGATCGAAAGCGGAGACGTGCTCGAAATCGATGCCCAGGGCGCTCGCAAAGCCGGACGCGTCAACGTCGGCCGCGTCTGCATCGACTCCGGATCGCGCACCGATGTCGTCGAAGATCTTGTCATCAAAGACCGCCGCCACTTGAGCGAGGATGGCTTCGTCATGCCCATCATCGCCATCCACAAACTCACCGGACGAGTCGAAAACTCGCCCGAGATCGTGACCCGCGGCTTCAATCCCGGAGAAGACGGCGTAATCAGCCGCATCAAGGAGATTGTCACCGAAACCCTCGATGCCTCCAGCGCCGAAGAAAAAGCCGATTACGGCGTGATCAAAGAAAAAATCCGCACCGACCTGAAGCGCTACATCTCCCGCCAAACCCAGCGCCGCCCGCTGATCATGCCGGTAATACTGGAAATCTGATCGCGGACCGCAGTTCCCGAGTTACACTTCTGCTGGGCACGTATTGGGTTCCATCCAGGCCCTAAAGGCGGACGTAAGCCAGACGCTTGTTTCACGAAAGCCTCCCGAAAGGGCCTGCGGGAAACGCCTAGCAGCCTTCCTGGACCGAACAACAGGATCAGCTATTCACCTGTTGAAGAGAGGGGGCAAGGAGTCTTCGGGTTTTTTTATTGCGCCGCCTCCACCGTCAGCTTCAACCCCACCGCCTTGGTGACGGCAACCAGCGTGGAAAGCCGGGGGTTTCCGCGAGCCGATAAGGCGCGGTACAGACTCTCGCGCTCAATGCCGGCGGCTTTGGCCACTTTTGCTATGCCGCCTCGCGCCTCGGCGATGCGGCGCAGGGCGATCAGCAGCACGCTCGGCTCATCGTCATCCTCCAAGGCAGCGCGGAGGTATTCGGCGGCAAACTCAGGATTCTCGCGCAGTTCGCGAATCATGGCTTCGTTGTGGGATACGCTCGCCTTCCGTTTCATTGTGCTCTCTCCCGGTAATCCTTGAGGTATTCGCCCGCCCGTTTGATATCGGAGGACTGCTTGCGTTTATCTCCGCCGCAGAGCAGCAAAACGCACTCTTTGCCTGTCAGCGCGTAATAAACCCGATAACCCGGCCCCCAGTCGATGCGCAACTCGAACAACCCGCCGCGCAGTGCCTTGCAGTCGCCGAAGTGCCCTGCCGAGAGGCGATCAATCCGGGCCGCGATCTTTGCCCTGGTTCGAAGGTCTCTGAGCTCTGACAGCCACTCGCCGAAGACATCTCTGCCAGAAGCGGTGAGATACCGGCGAATTTCCATACTGTTTGAGATTGTAACTTATAAATTACACATGCGCAAGCATACCGGCCCCTAGCCCAGCGGGTTTTTCCACCTCAGCCCCGGAAACCGCGCAAAATCGCGGTCCGCCGTATGCAGCACAGCGCCATGCTCAATCGTGATCGCCGCGATCTCCGCATCACTCACCAACGGGCCTGAGGCCTGTCCCTCCAGGATCATTTGCCTCAGCACCGACCAGTGCTCATCCGCTGGCACAAGTATTTGTACATTCGGTTGTTGCAACCACTCATCTACAACTTGCACTGCTTGCTGCAGGCTGACACGCATTCCCGATAGTCGCCGATTCGTGATAACCCGTAGGAATGCAGATACGCTTTGCCACGGCAGTCCCACGGCTTCTACGCCCGAAAGCACTTCCTCCAGCCAAAAACGGCTCTTCTTGTGGTGGGCCGAATCGCGATCGTACGAATAGATCAGGAGATTGGCATCAATGACGATCACCGATGATCCGGTCCTTCCAGGTATTCCAATAGCTCTTCTACTTTTTCAAACGCAGGCAGCCCCAGATTCCACGGCTTCACCCGGAATGGCTTCCGGACGGGCTGCTTCGAAGCCGTCAATCCCATCCGCAGAAATCGATTCACCGCCTCTTTAAAAGAAGAGCCCGTTCGCCGTACTTCCTTCTTTAGTAACTGGGCCACATCGTCATCGAGCGATAGTGTAGTTCGCATGTCTTGATGCTATATAATAAGGCATCATGATGTCAACCTATAGAACATCATGATGTACTACGCAGCCGCCCTTGCAAAAAACGCCCGGAAAAGGCACCCTCAAACACACTATGGTTTCCCTGCAAGACATTCTCCAGGCCCAAACTCTCCTCCAAGGCATCGCCGTCCGCACGCCGCTTTTTGAATGGACTCCTCCCTCCGCCACGCGCAAGCTTTTTCTCAAGCTCGAAAACCAGCAGCCCATCGGCGCCTTCAAGCTGCGCGGCGCTTACAACAAGGTCGCTTCGCTAACTGCCGACGAACGCCGCCGCGGAGTCATTTCCTACTCCAGCGGCAATCACGCCCAGGGCGTAGCCTACGCGGCCCGCGCGCTCGGCGTGAAGGCGATCATCGTCATGCCCGGTAATGCTCCCCAGAACAAACTCGAAGCCACCGCCGCCCTCGGAGCCGAGATCGTCCTCGTCGGCCCGGGCAGCGAGGAGCGCCGTCTCCGCGCCGAACAACTCGCCGCCGCTCACGGATACCTCATCGTGCCGCCCTTCAACGACGAGAAGATCATCGCCGGCCAGGGAACCGTCGGCCTCGAAATCCTCGAAGACCTGCCCACCGTAGAAACCGTGCTCGTCCCCGTCGGCGGCGGAGGACTGATCAGCGGCGTCGCTGCGGCCCTCAAACTCAGCCATCCCCTGCCCGGCCAAAAGAAGATAAAGGTGATCGGCGTCGAACCCGAACTTGCAGGCGACGCCCAAGCCAGTCTGCGCGCCGGCCACATCGTTTCCTTCCCCGCCGAAAAAGTTTCCCAGACACTCGCCGACGGCCTTCGTACTCAAAGCATCGGCGCCATCAATTTCGAACACATCCGCGCCTATGTCGACGACATCATCACCGTGACCGAGGATGAAATTCGCGAAGCCACGCGCCTGCTCGCCGCCACCGGAAAAACCATAGCCGAGCCCAGCGGCGCCGTCGCTCCAGCCGCATTCTTGTTTCACGCCCATCAACTGCCCGACACCAGGGTGAACGTCGCCGTCATCAGCGGCGGCAACATCGACCCCGCGCTGCTCCAATCGCTCCGCGATACATCCGCGGTACCCGAGAAATCGCCGCCGATGAGTTAAGCTGCGTTGAAGATGCGCTGCACGTTGAACCGGCCGGTGAGCTATGCCCTTTTGGGTCGAAAATAGCACGAAGGAGCCACTTGCCAAATTTTCGATGTGTGATAGCATGAGTCACCTCGCGACTGGTTACTTTCGGTTGCGCCAAGGTTCTGGAAACGGGCTTCTGCGTGATGAGCGGCATTCGTCATCGCGGATTCCCCCCACCGATTCCGAGCCTGCAAGAGTCCTCGATTGTGGCCAGCTCCAACGGTTGCGAATTGGGCTCTTGAGCAGAAGGAATGTGATTGTTTGCTAGTGTGCAGCAGATTGCATTCCGCAATACAAAACGGGCCAAAAAACAAGTGCAAGTTGCTGATTTAAATATCAATATGGTTTCGCTAACTTTGGTATCGCAAGTGCACTGAATGTTACAGGCGACCTATACCTTTGGACACGTTCCAAGGCGAACATGGAAAGAAAAAGAATAAATTTGGGAGGGAATTAACATGAGGCGAGTGGTAGTTCTGGCACTTCTGGCATTGGCTCTGCCGATTATGGCTATGGCAGACAACATCACGATGACCAACGTGGACGGTACCATCGCGATCTCCGCGATAGCCGGAACCAACGGTTTGGGCACCATCGGCGTGTCAACAATTACTTCCAAGGGATCGGAACTGACCCAGTGGAACACCACCACCGGTCACCTTGGTTATGTCAACTATTCGACGGGCGCTTTGACGAGCGGATCGATCTCTGGCGGCGGAACCTTTGCCGGCGGCGGATCCTTTGACGTCATTGGCGTTGGCGCATGGGCAAAGAAGCTCACGGGAGAGACTAAGAACCCGATTACCCTCTTCGCTGGCAGCTTCGACGGCCCGATCACTTGGACCTTGGATAGCTCCTCCAAGCAGAAGTCGACCTACACTCTCAGCGGCGACATCACGGGCACGATTTGGACTGGCCGCCTCGTCAACGGATCGACAAGCCAGAACATTTCGATCCTCAACAAGGGTCAGCTCAACCAGGGCATCGGTCACATCAACATGGGAACCACGGGCCTCTCAACTCCGGAACCTGGGACTTTGGGACTCTTGGGAACCGGCCTCGTCGGCGTAGCAGGTATGTTCCGTCGCAAGCTGATCAAAAGATAATCGGTAAAGATGTTTGGTGGTCGCCCCCACTCTACTCATGGCCCCGCCGCAAGGCGGGGTTTTTGATTTTAGCTCAAGATACTTGATCGAGTTTGTCGTCCTTTTGCAAATTCCCCCGCTACGACACCCCGAACCATTCTTCCCTTCGCCCTCCGTGCGTTACTGCGGTAATCGCCCCTTGTGCCTTTAGCGTTGACCTTGCCACCCCGCAAACCTAAAGTCAGCCCAGGGGGTGGTATGAAAGATATCCATGAGGTTTTGCGCCGCAAGCAGGCGCAGTATACGCAGCTCGGCAAGCAGATCGAACTGCTACAACAAGCCGCCGAGAAACTGCGCGAGGTCGCGCCCTTGCTCGCCGAAACCGATACCGAAGACGATAGTGCCGTCTTGGCGGAAGTGGACGACGAAAACTCCAATGCGATGGCTGCCAAAGCCAGCGCCCAAGCTTCCCCGGCGCCCAAGTCCGGTCGCAGCTCAACTCCGCGCTGGCCGTAGAGGCCGGCTCGAGAAGCAAGGCGGGAGGGGAACGTGGCTACGATGATTTTGCAGACGTTGCTGGTGTCCAAGGATGACCTGACGGCGGAAATGCTGATTCAGGTCCTGGCGCAGTCCGGCATTGCCGTTGACCGGTCAAACGCCGCCGATGTTGCCGTCACCCGCCTGTCTGAAGAGCACTTCGATCAGGTCATTGTCGACTTCGACACTGACTTCGACGGTCCGGAATCGGCTTCTCTGGTTCTCGAAGCTTGTCGGCGTCTTTCCGGCCTCGATCGTCATCCGCCCGTCACTGTCGCGTTGCTGCACGATGCTTCGCAGGTCCGCTCTATTCTAGGAGCAGGCGCCCATTTCATCCTGACCAAGCCCGTCGCCCGCGAACAGGCGCAAAACATCTTGCGCGCGGCTACCGCGCTGCTGAAGCGCGAAAGACGGCAATCTTCACGGATCGCCGTTCAGGCCGCCATGTCAATGCGCATCGGCGATGAAACTCCTGTTGAAGGGATTCTGCTCGATCTGAGCTCCGGTGGCATGGATGTGCTCGCCGCCAAACCGCTGCCATCCACCACCGAAGTCCAGGTCTCGTTCGAACTTCCCGACATCGCCTCCGGCCTCGAAGCCCGGGCCGAGGTTGCCTGGAGCAATGCCAACGGTCAAGTCGGGCTTCGCTTCCTCGGCATGGATCCCTCTACGCGCACCTGCATGGAAGACTGGCTCACCGCCCGTGCGCAAACCGCATTACCCGAAGAGGCCGCCCCAGTCAGCCAATGTAAACTCACCGACCTCAGTCTGGGCGGTTGCTACGTCCAGACCGTATCTCCCTTCCCGCAAGGTTCGAGGATCGATCTGTGCCTGCGCGCCGCCGGCTTGGAGATCCACACCGAAGGCATCGTTCGCGTCATGCATCCCGAACACGGTATGGGAGTTGAATTCCCAGCAGGGACCGAAGACCAACGCAAAAGCGTTGCCGATTTTATCGAGTTCCTTACCGGCCAGCCCGGCACCGATCCGCAACTCGAAATTTCTCCTCGGTCTCTGGCCTCCGCCACACCCGGAGCCAACCAGAACCATTCAGAAACAACCGAAACAGAAGATCCACTCCTCGAATTACTGCGTACCGGCACCCTGCTCGAAGAAGAAGCCTTTCTCGACGAACTCCACCGTCAGCGAACTCCCGTAGACGTAAGCCAGTAGGACTTACTTCAAAATCTCTCATCATCTAAATTTCCTCGGAGAAACTTGCGCCCCAACGCAATTTGCAGGCGCTGCGCCAATTGGAGGATCCCTAAGGTTTCGGCTGCATCTACCAAAACCAATTATCTTTAAGTTGGGCCCGGTCGCTCCACATAGTAGAATTCAGATCTTATCGCTTGCGTCCCAGCCCACGGTCGCAGATAAGCCTCGGCCCACACCGGGGTTCTCGCGCGTAATAAATCTTCAAAGGGAGAGAACCATGAAACAAATCACTCATTTGCCTCGAATTGCCCGGATCATCGCAGTCGCTGTTCTTAGCGCGATCTCACTTTCGTCAGCCTTCGCCCAAGCGGTCGATGACGCCGAAGCCCGCAATCAAGAGACCTGGCGCGAAGCCATCGCGCAAACCGCGGTACCTGCCGAGGGATGCTTTCATGCCTCTTATCCCAGCCTGGAGTGGAACAAGATCGAATGTGCCGTCGCGCCCAATGTCCCGTTCAGGCCGCGAAGCGGGCGAATCAGTCAAACCGTGGGAGATGGCAACGACTATGCCGCCGAAGTCACCTCGGGGCTGATCAGTAAGACCATGGGGTCCTTCCCCAAGGTCAAGGGAGTGGAGACGGAAACGGGTTTGCTTGGCCCGAATGATTACTCTCTGCAACTCAATTCGAACTTCATGAACACGGCGGCCTGCGATGGCGCCAGTAACCCGGCGAAGTGCCTGGACTGGGAGCAATTCGTCTATTCGTCAGGTTACGAGGAAGCATTCATGCAGTATTGGCTGATCAATTACAACAACCGCTGCCCCAGTGGATGGTTCAGCTACAGCAACGATTGCTACACGAACAGCGCTGCCGTGAGCGCGCCTGAGGAAGTGATCACCGAGCTCAAGACGCTCAAGCTGTCGGGCACTGCCAAGAAGGGCACCGCAAAGAAGGCCGGCATCGACACGCTGGTGTTCACTGCCGGAAAGGAAGCTTACAGCACCACCGGATTAGACAGCGTCGTCGATCTCGCGACCGCCTGGACGGAGTCGGAGTTCAATATCGTCGGCGACGGCGACGGTTCCCAGGCCACTTTCAACTCGGGCTCGTCCGTGACCGTGAAGGTCGCGGTCTCGAATGGGACCAAGAATGCGCCGACCTGCGCGTCCGATGCTGGCACCACAGGGGAAACCAATAACTTGAATCTGGGTAGCTGCGCCGGCACCGGCGCTGCCACTCCCTATATCGAGTTCATCGAATCGAATTAAAGCGGCTAATTGAGGCGGTCACAGCCGTGCCTGATGATCGACTTGCAGAGGCCGAATTGCGGTGACTATCCAAAGCGGATTGGGGAACAGATGAAGATTGAGATCGTTCACTGCCCGTCGTGACAGAACAACAAGGCAAAGGTCACGAGTCTCGTGACCCTCATCAAAGAGCGCCTCAATATTGATGCCATCCTTACGCCTGGCAAGACTGGTCAGTTCGAGGTGATCGCTGACGGCAAAAGGATTGCGGAACGCGGTGGGAACTGGTTCACACGGAGCTTTGGCGCTGGCTATCCTGATCTGAAAGGCGTGGTCGAGCAACTCGAGAAGCGCCGCGGAAGTGACGCAGCGCGGTAGATAGAGGTCTCCCTTCCAGTCGTTGGCCGAGTCGTGAGTGTAATCGTGTTAGCAGCAGTTGGTACGCAGCCGCTTGGCAACTGTCAGTTGGAAATCCATCCAGCTTTCACGAGCAATTCGTGCGCAACATCGGTCAATGGGCGATTCTCGTTTATGATCGTGAAATTCTCTAATTGCGCACGGTCCAGGATGGTGTTCAGTTCCGCGACGCGAGCAACGTACTCCCGCTGCGAAACTCCCGATTCCCGCAACCTGACGCGTTGCTCCATCCCTTCGATGCTGGCGGTAAGACGGCCGACGACTGTGGTTGAGGCTGAAACAACGCCACTACAAAGTTCTAGTTCCGCTCGGTCTTCAATTGCACGCGCCAGTAAGAGTCGCCTCACGCCAAGGGAGGCATAGTTTTCGCTGACGGATCGGAGATTGCCGTACATCACGGCATCGCACCCTGCTGCAGACGGAAGATGGGCAAGACCGAGGGCGTCCAAGTCGATCGCCGCATGGGCAATACCCTGCAGTGCAAGGATGTCCGACGCTTCACCCAGGACACTCGTCTTGCCCGCACCCATCGTGCCCGTAATAATGAGCAACGATTCCATGGCACCATAATAATCGAGTCGGGCACGCTAACTGGTGTAATGTCGCCCTTACACTCATTGACCCCTGCGCCCCTCGTTCCTCCCAAACATAAACCGGGAACCAGATCGACACCCCGTCTACAGTGTCAACCCAGTTCCCGGCGGACGGTTCCACCCCAATGCAACGCAGACTACCTCACCATCTCTCCCGCATGATTTCAGTACCGTTAATTTTCCGAGAATTTTCCGGCGCGGATTTTACGGTGCAGATTTTCCAATGCGGATTCTACGATCGAATAGAATGGCTCTGCGCTTTCTACCCCGTGCGTCCGGGATCAACCTAATAGGATCAATCCCAAATTGATCAACCCTAACTTGCTCAAAAGTCCGATCTCGCGCGCAACCCTTCTCGCCGGCGCCTGCTTCCTCGCCATCGTCCCTTTTTTCTGGTGCGGCAATCCCTCCGGACACGATTTCGAGTTCCACACATTTTCCTGGATGGAAGTCCTCAGCCAATGGAAGCATGGCATCATCTATCCCCGCTGGGCAGCACTCGCGCACTGGGGATATGGCGAAGCTCGCTTCCTCTTTTATCCGCCCGCTTCGTGGACGCTCGGCGCTGCGCTCGGAGCGGTCCTGCCGTGGAAGACCGTGCCCGGCGCGTATTGCTTCCTCGCGCTCCTGCTTGCCGCAGCGTCCATGTATCTTCTCGCGCGCCAGTGGCTCTCACCTCCCGACGCATTATTCGCCGCTGCATTCTACGCGCTGAATCCCTATCATTTACTGATCGTCTACTGGAGAAGCGCCTACGCGGAACTCCTGGCTGCCGCCCTGTTGCCGCTTCTGGTGCGCACCCTTCTTCGCATCACGGATGGCGCAGGGAATGACGCCGGCGTGCGCCCCACCCTTACCTTGAGCCTCATTCTAGCTGCCGCTTGGCTGACCAACGAACCTGCAGCCATCCTGATCCACTACTCGGCCGCTGCACTGGTTTTGTTTCTCGCTCTGACCGGCACAAAACCCGTAGCCGTCCGAATCGTGCTCCGAACCGCCCTCGCAATCCTCCTCGGAGCCGGCCTCGCCGCTTTCTACCTGCTCCCTGCGTTCTACGAGCAATCCTGGGTCAACCTCGGCGAGGTCTTGGCTCCCGGAGTTCGCGCGCAAGACAATTTCCTGTTCACCACCATCGCCGATCCCGACCACAATCGCTTCAATCTTCTCGTCTCAACCATGGCTCTGGCAGAAATCCTGGCCTTAATCTTTGCCACCTGCCTCACTCGCATTCAGCAAACAAAAGAGAAAGACAAAAAGAAAGAAAAACAGTGCCGCGCCTGGATCATCCTTTCATCCTGGGGCGCCGTCACCGTGCTCTTGATGCTGAAAGCAAGCTACTGGTTCTGGCAGCATTTGCCTGAACTGCGCTTCGTACAGCTTCCCTTCCGCTGGCTGTTATGCATGAACGCCGCCCTGGCTATTCTTCTGGCCCTGGCAACGAAACGCTGGTCCGTGCGTGTCGCCATATTCGCGATTCTGCTGTCCGCGCTCTTGATCTCAGGTCATCGTTTCCGGCCCCCGTGGTGGGAAAAAGCCGCCGACTTCCACGACATGAGCAAAGCCATCGCCGATGGCAGCGGTTATGAAGGCACCGACGAATACGTCCCTGCCGGAGACGACGCATCCGAACTGAACAAAACTCTGCCCCCAATCAGCGACGATTCAGGTGCACCCATCCGCTCCAAAATACAAGCGTGGGAGCCGACCGAGAAACACTTCACAGTCCACACCGCCGCAAAGCAAAATATCACCGTGCGCCTCTTCAGCTACCCCGCGTTCGAAGTCACAGTGAACGGCAAGCCAACCGCAACCTCCAAAACCGACGACACCGGCCTCATCGTCATTCCGGTCGACGCAGGCGACAACGACATTCGCATCCATTTCCGCGTCACCAATGATCGCTTGCTCGGAGACATCGTCTCCTTGATCAGCCTCTCCGTACTGGTCATCGCCTGGTTTTGCGGATCGTCGCTGACACGACGCGTCACGCACTCACCGCAGAAAAAGAGTGCCATCGCATGACTTCACCCACAGTCCTCCTCGCCACCTCGAATCCCGGTAAACTCCGCGATTTCGCCGGAGCCGCCTCCCGCTACAACGTGACCGTGGCCAACATCCCGCACTTTTCTTCTCTGCCGCCCGTCGTAGAAGACGGCGCAACCTTCGAGGCGAACGCGCGCAAGAAAGCAGAATCCTACAGCCTGGCCGTCCCCGGAGAACTGGTCGTAGCCGACGACTCGGGCCTCGAAGTCGATGCTCTGGGCGGCGCTCCCGGAGTGCATTCTGCCCGCTACGCCGCCGACCAACCGCACGCGGCCGAAGCCAATACCGACGACGAAGCGAACAATGCCCGCGTGCTCCGCGAACTTAAAGAAATTCCCGAGCCAAAGCGCACCGCCAGATTCGTCTGCGTGCTCGCCGCTGCCCGCGATGGAAAAACTCTGGCCACATTCCGCGGTGCCGCCGAAGGCATCATCCTCGACGCACCGCGCGGAAGAAACGGATTCGGTTACGATCCGCTCTTCCTTTTCCCGCAAATCAGCAAAACCTTCGCCGAACTGAGCGCAGAAGAAAAAGCACAATACAGTCATCGCGGATCAGCGTTCCGCGCCTTCCTGGAGTGGTATAAAAAAGCCAATTGGTAATTGAGTAATTTGTAATTGGGTAATTTAAAAACGGCCTTCAATCGCATACTCAGTTGCGGGTTTCGATTTGATTTTCAAATTACCAAATTACCCGATTACCAAATTAC
>PMSZ01000258.1 GCA_003168235.1 Acidobacteriaceae bacterium | reverse complement strand
TGAGCGCGTCCTCGAACTCGACCCGAAATATGCCGATGCTAAGTTGGTCGTGGGAGCGCACTACTACGTGATGGGAAATCTGCCGTTCGCGGTAAAGATCGCTGTGTCGCTGGTGGGACTGAGCGGCGACAAGAACAAGGGACTGCAGTATTTGAACGACGCATACCGCGCGAACGGCGAAACCAGCGTGGACGCAGGCGTCGTGCTCATGGTTTTTCTGCGGCGCGAACATCGCTACTCCGATGCCCTGCAGATCGCGAGTGCGCTCGGCGACCGGTTCCCGCACAACTATCTTTTTCCGCTCGAACACGCGAACCTGCTGCGTACCTCCGGCAAAATGAGCGAGGCCGAAGAGGAGTACCGGCGCGTGTGGCAGGATGGGCACGAGGGCAAGTACGGGAGTCTGCATTATGAAATCTCGGCCATCGGATTGGGCGACCTGCTGCGCAGCGAGAAGAAATATCAGGCTGCGTTGGCCGCTTATGAGATGGTGAACGAGGTGAAAGATGCCGATCCCGAATTGCTGCAAAAGGCAAACCTGGGAGCGGGTGAAATGTACGACCAGCTGCAGCAGCGCGATCTGGCGGTGAAGAAATACGAGGCTGTTGTGGCCGCGAATTCCAGCAACGCGGAAGCTGACAAGGCTCGGAAGCTAATGAAAGAAGCGTATCGCGAATAGAAGAAGCTAGAAACTGCCTGGGAACTTTTTCCCGGCAGCCGTCGTATCATAGACTAGGGGGAGACAATCATGTACTGCAACGCTTGCGGCAAGATTATCGCTGACGAGGCGCGATATTGCTCTCACTGCGGCATCCTGGTGGGAGTTTCGCCCATTCCGAAAAAATTGATGCGCTCGCGCGCCGACCGAAAAATCGGCGGCGTTTGTGCCGGACTAGCGCACTATTTTGAGCTCGACACTTCTCTGGTGCGCATCCTCTGGTTCTTCATTACCCTGTGCTGCGGATTTTTTCCCGGCATCGTCGCCTACATTCTGGCGTGGATCATCATTCCGGAAGAACCGCTGCTCCTGCGTGCTCCCGTGCAACAGCCGGTAGCGAGCTAGCGGTTGGCGGTAGGAGACGGGGCTTGCCTGTCTCCCGAGCCAGCCAGCGCACGGACCTTGCAATCACAGACGCGGCAAAGCTCGTCTCTACGTAGAATCGCTTCCGTTTGCATTTCGCTGTATTCTGATTCCCTCCCATGCAATGCGTGCGCAGCGACGACGCCGAAATTTTCTATGAAATTCGCGGGAAGGGCCCGCCGGTCGTTCTTCTCCATCCTTTTCCCTGTCATCACGAATTTTGGGATCCCGTAGCCGCAATGCTCGAATCGCGTTACCAACTGGTTCTTCCCGATCTTCGCGGCCACGGCGATTCTGGAATTGGTGACGGGCCGGCGCTCATGCAAAAGCACGCCAGTGACATTGCGCGCGTGCTCGATGCGGCGGGCGTTGGCGGGGCCGTGTTCATCGGATGTTCCATCGGCGGCTACATCCTGTTTGAATTCTGGCGCCGCTTTCGCGCGCGCGTGAGCGGGCTCGTGCTCTGTGACACGCGCCCGCAAGCCGATACGCCTGAAGCCCGCGCAAATCGGCTGAAGACGGCATCCGCCGTGCTGGAGCAGGGAACCGAGCCATTTTTCGAGAGCATGATTCCGAAGCTGATCGGCCGCACCACCGTCGCTGCGCGTCCCGATTTAGTCGAAGGCGCGCGCGCCATGATGCGCAAAATGTCAGCCGAGGATATCAACCTCGTCCTGCGCGGAATGGCGGAGCGTCAAGACTCAGTCACGGATTTGAAGTCGATCGACGTCCCCACGCTGATCATAATGGGAGACGAAGATGTGCTCTCGCCCGTCGCTGACGGCGAACTGATGCAGCAGAATATTCGCGGCAGCCGGTTGAAAGTGATCCCGAAAGCGGGACACTACACGCCCTGGGAGCAGCCGGACGCGGTCGCCACGGTGTTGCGGCAGTTTTTGGACGAAGTGATCGCGAGGTAGCTATTCGATCCGCTTCGCGTGGTTATCGCCGCCCTGGTGAAGTACTAATCCCGTGGCTTTTCCGTGCTCGTCGGTTTCGAAGGTTATCTGAGCATCGACGACCTTCAAAAAATAATCCCGCTCGCCCTCGGGAAACAACTCGAATTTCGGCTGCCCAGTGGCCTGCCCGAAAAGTTGCGTTCCCTCGCGCGTAATGGTCAGGATGAAATTCGGCGCCAGTTCATATCGCCCGGTGTATCCATCGAAAAGCTTAGGGTCAACGGCAACTTGCTTGTGTTCCTTGGCCGGTTGGACCAGCGGCAGGTTGGCGTCAAGCAAATGCCGTCCAATATCATCCACTCCCGCCGTCGTCGATGTGTTAGACAACGCGACAACGCCACGCCGGTTCTTCAGATCGAAGCCAATGAATGTCCGGAACCCGCCGGTTCCGCCGTTGTGCCAGACAATCTCGTTCCCATCTTTCGTCAGGATGTGCCATCCCAGCCCGATTTCCAAATCCGGCATACCGGTCGGACGGCGCGTTGCCAGCATGGCCGCCATCGCCGGGGCCAGCGGCGACTTGACATAGCCGAGATTCGCCGCCACAAACGTCAACATATCGTTGGCGTCGGATCGCAATGCGCCAGCCCCCGCCAGCGTAGGCAAGTCCCAATATGCAACCGTGTCGAGCGACTGATTGTGTCCGGCAGCAAAGCGCGCCTTTTCGTCCGCGGAAAGCGCAATGCCCGTGCTTTTCATACCCAGAGGATCGCAGATGCGCGTCCGCACCAACGTTTCGTAATCCATGCCGGCGCGGCGGGCGAGCACGTGTCCCAAGAGCCCGCCGCCCAGATTGGAATACTCATACTGCGACCCAATGTCGCGGGTCAGAGTGTAACCCGAAAGAAACTGATACAGCTGGTCGACGGTGTAATCCGCATACGGGTTCGCCGGATCCTTCGGCTTGAGATTCGATGGAAGCCGCGGCAGGCCCGAGGTATGAGTCGCAAGATCTTCGAGCGTAATTTGCCGGCCGTTGCGCTCCGGCATTTTGACGGTCGGCGGAAGATACTTGGCCACGGGATCGGTGAGCCTCACTTCTCCGCGCTGCACCATATCCGCCAGCAACAACGAGGTGAAGACCTTGGTGATGGAGCCGATCTCAAACACAGTGTTGCCGTCGAGCGGACGCTTGTCGCCTTTAGCGAGATTTCCGTAAGAGACAATTCTGCGTCCCGAGGAGTCGATGACGCCGACGACGATGCCAACGCTCTGATGATCTCTATCGATGCGGTCGACAAGAAGCTGGCGGATTTCGGAGTCAGCAGGCATCTGGGATGGCTTGGTGGGCTGAGCGAAGGCGAAGTGCATCGAGAAAATTATTCCCAGCAGCGAATTTAGCAAAATTGTTTTCATCGTAAGTCCGTATGCGAACTCCGTATGCGAACTCCGTATGCGAACGATGATATGCGAAGTGACGCGGCGGTGCATTTCACCGAAGTCTGTCGCCGCCGCGCGTACTCTGTCTGCTAGAATTTCGGCGTCATGCTGGAAGCCTTCCTTGTCCCCGAAAAAACCGTAGTCAATGCCAAGGGTGACGGGCCCGCGCTCGATGTGGGCCAGGCCGAGGGCCGGGTTTTTCTGCTGACGCTCGCCATCACCAACATTGTTGAGCAGGAATCACTCGACGTCGCCATTTACGCCTCGGCCGATGGAGCTGCATGGGACGCCAAGCCAGTCGCGGCTTTTCCGCAGAAGTTCTATCGCGAGGAAGTACCGCTGCTGCTCGACCTCTCGGCGCGGCCAGAAGTCAAATTCATCCGCGCGCACTGGGAAGTCGGCCGCTGGGGACGCGGCTCCGAAATACCGATGTTCGAATTCCATGTCACCCTTCGCGAGGTTCCGCAGGAGATTCTCGCCGAAGCCGCCGGGCGCGCTCGGACGCAGTAGAGGTAAGAGGTCAGATTGCGAAGGCAAGACCGCCGATTTTCACCTCTGCAATCTGACCTCTCACCTCTGACCTCCCACAAGATCTCCGTTATATTAATTTCATGGCTCATGATTCAACGCGCGAGGGCGCGAGCGTCACCATCCGCCCGGCAAGCACTGTGGGCGGTGTCGTTCGCATTCCGGGAGATAAATCGATCTCGCATCGCTATGCCATGCTGGCGGCGATTGCGGAAGGCGTCAGCCGCTTCCATAATTTTTCCGCCGCGCGGGATTGCGCCAGCACCCTCAACTGCGTCGCGAAACTCGGTTCCGCGTGGAAGCAACTCGACGACGGGGCGATTGAAGTGCACGGAGTGGGGCCGCGCCTGCGCCCGCCGAGCGAGCCGCTCGACTGCGGCAACTCCGGCTCGACCATGCGCATGCTCAGCGGGATTCTCGCCGGCCAGCCATTTGCCAGCGAGTTGTTTGGCGACGAATCGCTCTCGCGGCGTCCGATGGCGCGCATTATGACTCCCCTTACCGAGATGGGCGCGAAGATTTCGTCGAGCGAGGGTGGACGCCCTCCGCTGAAGATTCACGGCGGATCGCTCAAGGCAATCCACTACCGGCCCGAAGTGGCCAGCGCGCAGGTCAAATCGTGCGTCCTGTTTGCCGGCCTCTTTGCCGACGGCGAAACAGTCGTCGAGGAGTCAATTCGCACGCGCGACCACGGAGAAATCGCGCTGCAAGCATTCGGCGCGGAAGTCGGGCGAACAGGGAATGCATCGCGCATTGCCGGCGGACAGCGGCTGCGCGCCATCGAGGCGCATGTTGCCGGAGATCTCTCGAGCGCTGCATTTTTTCTCTGCGCGGCCGCGTTGTTTCCCGGATCGCAAATCACTTTGCCCGGAATTCTGATGAATCCGACCCGGGCGCGGTTGCTCGACATCCTGACGCAGATGGGATTGAAGATCTCGATCGGGCATCTCGAAGAACATCAAGGCGAGTTGGCCGGAACGATTGAAGCGCGCGGCGCCGAGTGGAAAGGTGGGTTGGTCGCGGGCGCCGATGCGGCGGCCCTGATCGATGAGATTCCGGTGATGGCAGCGGTTGCGCCGTATTCTCGAGGCGGCCTCGAAGTGCGCGACGCCAAGGAATTGCGCGCGAAGGAATCGGACAGAATCGACGCAGTTGCGGCGAACCTGCGCAAGATGGGCGCGGAGATTGAAGAGCGTCCCGATGGAATGCGCATCCCAGGCGGCCAACATCTGCACGGCGCGGAGCTGGATTCGTTCGGCGATCACCGCATCGCCATGG
>PMSZ01000017.1 GCA_003168235.1 Acidobacteriaceae bacterium | reverse complement strand
TGATTTCATACACGCGATCGAATCCGCCCACCGTCAGCCGTTTCAAATAAAGTTCCGGAGCGATCCTCAGAAACAGGTCCATATCCAGCGTGTTATGGTGCGTTTTAAACGGACGCGCCACCGCTCCGCCCGCAATCGGATGCATCATCGGCGTTTCAACTTCCATGAATCCCTGCGCGTCGAAATATCGCCGCAACGATTGCACCAGCTTGCTGCGCTTCAAAAACACTTCGCGCACTTCCGGATTCATCACCAGATCGACATAGCGTTGCCGGTAGCGCAACTCAACATCGGTAAGCCCATGAAATTTTTCCGGTAGGGGCAGTAGATCCTTCGCTAAAAAAGCCAGCTCCTCGGCATGAATACTGAGTTCGCCCGTGCGCGTGCGAAACAGATATCCGCGCACGCCAATGTGATCGCCCAGATCGAGCAGCTTCCAAAGTTCGTAGCCCGCGTCGCCGATTGCGTCCTTCTTCACGTAGATCTGCAGCCGCTGCCCATCCTGCTGCAAGTGCGCGAACCCGGCCTTGCCCATCAGCCGTATCGCCATGATGCGTCCCGCAACCCGCACCGTCACCCGCGGAGCTTCCAGTTCCTCGGTCGTCTGCCCGCCATACTCGGCCAGAATCTGCGGCACCGTATGACTGAAGTTAAACTTCCGCGGATAAGCCGGATGCCCGAGAGCCTCAATCTTCTTCAGCTTCTCGCGCCGTATTTCATAAATATTTTCGTCGAGTGCCAATGCGCGTCCTTAAGAAGGAGTTCTTAGAAGGAATGTCCTTCGCCCAGCAAAAGTTAAACACTGGAATCAGCGATTATAAACAACCCCGCCCCACGAGGGTGGCCCACCCTTGCGCGCTTTTCGAAAGGTCGGACGCCGAGGCGCCAGCGCTGCGTTCGTTGTTCGCGGAAGGAGCCGCCGCGCCCTTCACCCGTGTCATCCTGAGCGTAGCGGAGCCTAAAGTTCAGTTTCCCGATGCAGCTAAAAACAAATCCAGCGCTTCAGCAGCTCAGAAAAGAAACATGTGGGGCGGAACAGAGGGAAGAGTCTGTTGACCGTGAGAGGAAGTTGTTGAGTCTGCGAAAATGCACCGGGATTGTTTGCGTCTTCGGCGAGAACGCTGATGTTGAAAGTTCCCACCGCGGTAGGTGTTCCGCTGATCGTTCCGGTGGTCTGCCCGAGCGTTAGGCCGGGTGGGAGACCAGTTCCAGACCAGTCAACTGACGAGACCCCGACCCCGGTGAACTGAAGTGTCGTGGCGTAGAACTCGCCCACTGTCGCAGGGGGCAGTGAAGTTGTCGTTATAAAAGGTCCGGGAGCGGGCGGGATGTTGGATCCAAACGCGACGGTGAATCCGTCCAGGTCACCATCTGGATTTGACGGGGTTGACAAGAACGTGACTCCTCCATCCTGCGATATACTGAGCGCTTCCGAAACGGCAAAGTTCGGAGATCCCCCCGGCTGAACGCGGTCTAATATATCGAAGGTCACGCTCCCATAGTCCGTAAGAGGTTCGAATGCACAGCCAAACGGACCACATAACGCAGGGTCTTCCTCGATCCACTCCGCTGAAGACAGTTCGCCAGAATAAGTCTCAACGATTGGGAAATCCCAGTTCTGTGTGACGTCAACCAAATCGATCACCCATTGGCCCGGACTACCGGGCACGGCTGCGGACCCTGAAAGCGCGGAGATGAAGGCCCGCATTTCATCGTTGGCTTGCACCGGAAGCGAAATTGTGTTGGGAAAAGCCGGAATGATTTCCCACCACGCGGAAAAGCTTGGTCCTGCGCCTATTCCCAGAAAGCCACCATTCAGGTTTTGGGAGGTACCGGTTTGAATAAGAGTCAGGTTGGTGATGGAGGAGCCGTCGATTCCCACCCAGGTCGCGGAGGCACCGTTTGGGCTCTGGACGTTAGGTACGTGCCACTGGCCCTGGATGGATGTAAACGGGCCGCCGTTAAGCACATAGCCAGACCAGTTGGGCGAAATGGTTTCGCCTGGGTTTCCATCGCCGCCAAACTTCGGTCCGGCGACCCTTCCCCAAACGGTGATCTGGGCACTCCCCGGCCTCACCGCTCTTAGAAATCCCAGGCTCCCGGATGGGAGATGGATGACACCCTTCGGAGTTTCCAACGCCCCTTGCGAAGATTCGAGCCGAAACCTGGACGCAGCGGCCGATGCTGGAAAGCTCAAGTAGACAATCGTGCCCACAGGAATTTCCAAGGTTCGATGGTTTTGTTCCAATCCCCAGACCACACTACGAGGTTTGCTGGGAGCCCCAGCGCTCCCCGGTGTCGTTTCATTCGGCGGTGCAGCAGTGACATGAACGGTGACGACTGCTATTACGTGCTCGTTCCTCGCCTCACCTTGATTTTCATTTGAAGTTTGCCGCTCCGCGCCGGCGCTGGCTGGGGGCCGCTCGGTTTCGTTTGCATTGGGACTGCTCTGGGCAGAACGGCCAGAGGATACGGATCTGCAGCGGAGCAGGTCAAGCATGCCGTCGAAAGCTGCGATCTGGTCACGGAGGGACCGTACTTGGCACAGCGCGCTCAAGGAAGAACCTGGCGTCAAATTCGCACATTGTTGAGGTGACGTCGGGGGAGGCAAGCGATTGCCTCTCAGGTGAAGGAGATTTTCATAGCGGGACAATGCTTCCCGGGAATCCTGGAGCTGTGTTTCGCAGTCGCTGATTTGCTGCTGGACGCCGATCTTCATGGCAACACCCTGCTGGATTAGGCTGTCCCACCCCTGCTTCATGTGAGCCCGCAGTACTTGTTCGATGTCTTCGTCCTGTATCTGGTCAAACTTGGGTGACCAGTTTGGGCAAGACTTAGGCTCGGAAGCATGATCCTGAGAAATCGCCGCGCTATGGTTTGGAGTTGGGGGAGATGTCTGACAGAAAACGGACAGAGGTGTCAGGTGGAGTGCCAGGCAGAGGCTTAAAGAGGTGGAAATTCCATATCTCCCCATCAACACCTCCGCGCGTGATCTTGGCTAGAGGGCCCTGATATTTGCACGGTTTGCGTAGGCAGTCAATCGAAATTTCGAGTCTGGGCTGCGCTTTCGGCTTGTCCTGGCTTCGGGTGGTGACGACGGGAACAGCCCCGTGGCGAGGATGCGAGTCTCACGGTCGCTGAAACGATGCCCTGATAGGAACCTTGCGCAGGGCGTCATGTCGAGACAAACCTGTTTTTCCCCCGTCCATCACAAACATCTGTGATCCCC
>PMSZ01000208.1 GCA_003168235.1 Acidobacteriaceae bacterium | reverse complement strand
AACCACTGCACGATCTGCTGCACGTTGGCTCCGGTGAAGTATTGATCGTAAGTCTTGGCAATAGCGGCGCGGATGAGTTCACGGGAAACATGGTCCGCGCCTTTCATCTCGCCTTCGTATTCGAGTTCCAGTTTGCCGGTGATCGCAGGCAGCGCGGCGTAGATGTCGCTGATGCGCGGAACAATCAGCTTCTCGTTGTGCGTCAGCCCGCGCCGTTCTGCATTCGAAATTACGTTTTCGATCGCCGAAATCGGCAGACGCTGGCTGACGCCCGATCGTTTGTCAATCTTCTTGTCGTCGCGCGCCGCGAACGCGATGCGCTCGATTACCTCGTGCACATACTTCGGTATATGCAGCTTCGTGCCGTTGCCCTCATTCGTGCGCGCAATCCAGGCTTCCTGCGCGGTAATCGCAATACCTTCTTCGACCGTCGCCGGATAGTGAGTCCGAATCTCCGAGCCGATACGGTCTTTCAGCGGCGTAATGATCTTGCCACGTGCCGTGTAATCCTCGGGGTTCGCGCTGAACACGATCTCCACATCCAGCGGCAGCCGAATCGGATATCCCTTAATCTGCACGTCGCCTTCCTGCATGATGTTGAACAAGCCCACCTGAATCTTGCCGGCGAGATCCGGCAGTTCATTTATCGCGAAAATTCCGCGGTTAGCACGCGGCAGCAATCCATAATGCACCGTGAACTCGCTCGAGAGTTCGTGACCTCCACGCGCCGCCTTGATGGGATCGATATCACCAATCAAGTCGGCGATAGTGACATCTGGCGTAGCCAGCTTCTCCACATAGCGGTGCTCAGGAGTGAGCCACGCAATAGGCGTAGCGTCCGCTTCCTTCGCCAGCAGTTCGCGACAGCGGCGGCAAATCGGGGCGTACGGATTGTCGTGGATCTCGCAGCCCGCAATGTACGGCATGTGCGGATCGAGAAGCGTGGTCAGCGCCCGTAGAATGCGGCTCTTGGCCTGTCCGCGTAATCCCAGCAAAATAAAATTATGCCGCGAAAGAATCGCATTGACGATCTGCGGCACCACCGTATCGTCGTAACCCACGATGCCCGGAAATATCGTGCCGCCCTCGCGCAGCCGCGACATCAGATTCTCGCGCAGTTCGTCCTTGACCCGGCGCGAAGCCAGACGCAGCTCAGTGAAAGGACTCTGACGCAATTCTCCAAGAGTCCGGAAAGACTTCATGGTGGGATCCCTCAAAAAAAACGACCTTAGCCTGGATTATACCGCCGGGGAATGCTGTCAGCTTTTCACCGGCCGGCCGTCGATCTCGGCCAGCGTCTCAGTTTCTGAGGATGCTCGTTTTCTGAGGACTCGTTTGAATCGGCCTCTGCCGCAACCCTGCTACCATCTGGTTTTGCACCCCAAGGGAGCGACTATGCGTTGGTATCACTATCTGGCGTACTTCTTCGGTGGCCTATTCCTCGCGAACGCCCTGCCCCATCTCGGCAATGGGGTCTCAGGACATGCCTTCCAAAGCCCCTTTGCATCGCCACCCGGAGTGGGCTTGTCTTCCTCAACAGTCAATGTTTTGTGGGGTCTTTTCAACCTCGCCGTCGGCTATCTGCTCGTCTGCCGTGTCGGCAGCTTCAATCTGCGCAAGACCGCCCACGTGCTCGTCCTCGGAGCGGGCATCCTCGTCATGTCGCTAAATCTTGCCCACTGGTTCGGGCGACTCCACGGAGGACTGTGAACCTGGGTTTTGCTAATTCGAGAAACTGACTGCTAATTCCATTGCGCCTTGGCCGCCCGTCGCAGCCCCGGTAAAATCGCCTCGAGATAGCCGGTCACTGCCTCTAAGCGTTTGGCTTCTGAAAGAGTCGCTAGCAGCTTCTGCTTAAAATCGAGATCGAGTGGCAGCGATCCGGCGAGCAGAAAAGAGAGATTACTCGCATGTTCATCGAGTCCGGAAGGCTCCGCTCCGGCCAGTCTCGCGATTTCGGCGTGCAGCCGCACGGCATGGATCACAATCTGCGCCGCGGGCGGATTGGGTCCATCTTTATCGCGATCTTCTTGCCCTAAGTCTTCATCCTCTAAAACCGCAATCTCAGCCTGCAAGAACGACCGGTCGTCATTCACTTGAAGAATCTCAAATCGCTCGACGCCGCGCGTCAGAATGTCCATACGCCCGTCATCATATTTCCTGCTGACGGACCCAATCTCGGCCGTGCACCCGATGTCGGCAACTCCCTTGGGAGACGCCCGCACCACCCCAAACTGCTTTTTCTGCTCGATACATTCCGCGATCATCTCCTTATAACGCGGCTCAAAGATATGCAGCGGCAGCGGCATTCCCGGCAGCAGTACCAGTTCGAGCGGAAATAGAGGCATCAACAACCTCACGGCGTTTCCAGTGCACACGATTTTACGCCAAAGGAGAGATCGCGCGATTGACTTGCCCCCGGTCGCACGATACAAAAGTCCCCATGGAAATGGACGCGAAAGTCGTCGTCGTGACCGGAGCTTCAATGGGAATCGGAGAAGCCATCGCCAAAGTTTTTGCCGACGCCGGCGCCAGCGTCGTATTGCTGTCGCGCGATCCGGCTCGCTCCGAAGCTGCCCGCCAACGTATCGGCCACGCCGACCGCACACTGGCCATGGCCTGCGATGTTCGCAACCGCGAAGAAATTGACCGCGCACTCGCCGCGACCCTGCAACACTTCAAGCGCGTCGATGTGTGGATCAATAATGCAGGCGTCGGCATCCGTGACTCGGTCGCCGATATGCAACCGTCCGCGTATCGCGAATTATTCGAGACCAATTTTTTTGGCGCCATCGCCTGCCTGCAAGCGGTTGTTCCCGCGATGCGCGTAACCGGCAGCGGAACCATCATCAACGTTTCCAGCGTTGCCGGACACATTCCAGTGCCGTTCATGGCCATTTATTCGGCCAGCAAATTTGCCGTGAATGCTCTGGGCAAAAGCGCGCGGCTGGAGTTGAAGCGCGACAAGATCAACGTCTTGACCGTCTGTCCCGGTTATGTAAGCACCGAGTTCGGCGCACATGTGGTCGCCAATCGACAGGGTACCGTCCGGCCGCCGGCCGTGCGCGGAATTTCAGCGGAGAGAGTGGCGCGGGCAACGTATCGCGGTTATCGCCAGGGCAAACGCGAGGTAATCGTTCCCTGGAGCATGATTCCCGTAATCAAGCTCTATCAGCTATTTCCGGGAATCGTGGAGTGGGGGATGGGCCGAGCGATGCGGGGTAAGTAAAGAAGAGCAATGCGAAAGTAAAGAAAAGTAAAACCTGCAAACCTTCTCTCGCCTCGTGCATCGAACNNTTTTTCCAGGCTCGCTCGCAGTCTGTTTTCGCTAAAAAAGGTCTGCTTTCGTTAAAATAGCTTTATGAGCTTCTCTTCCCGACCTGCGACGTTGGCGCCCTCTCGCTTGTCTTCCGGCTGGTTTTCTTCAGCCCCGCTGCTGGGTCTCCTGTTCCCGGTCGTGTTGCCTGTCATCCTGGCGGCTGCGGTTCTGATACCCCAAATCGCACGCGCGCAAGAAGGGCCTCTCGACAAATCCCTGCCCAAGGGAACTACCGTCGACGAAATCATCAAGCACTTCGCCACCAAAGAAAAAGAATTCAAAGAGGCGCGGGACCAGTACACCTACCGGCAGGACGTCAAGGTTATGACGCTCGACGGCGATACGGTCGACGGCACCTACCAGGAAGTGTTCGACGTGTCCTTTGACGACAAGGGGAAAAAGGTGAAGAACGTGGTCTTTGCGCCGCAACCCACCCTGACCCGCATTTCGATGACGGAAGAGGACTTCGATGATATCGAGAACCGTCTGCCCTTCGTGCTGACGTCAGACGATGTCGGCGAGTACGACATTCTCTACGTCGGCCAGCAAAAACAGGACGAACTGGATACCTACGTCTTCGACGTCGCGCCCAAGCAGATCATTGGCAAGAAGCGATATTTCCAGGGACGGATCTGGGTCGACAATCACGATTTTCAGATCGTGGAGACTTTTGGCAAGACCGTGCCCGACATCAAGAAGAAAAAGGGCAACGAGAACCTGTTCCCCAAGTTCACTACCTGGCGCGAACAGGTTGACGGCCAGTACTGGTTCCCAACCTACACGCGCGCCGAAGACACTCTGCAGTTTGCGCTGGGAGGCGTCCGCATCCGCGAGATCATCAAATACACCAACTACCGGCGCTTCGGATCAAAGTCGAGGATCACCTACGAAGGCCAGGAAGTGCAGAAGGCCGATCCGAAGGATCAGACACAGCCAACTACACCACCGCCGGCCGAGCCACCGAAACCGCAGTAAAGCCAGGTTTCAATGTCAACAGCAACGGCGCTGATCTGGCGGCGAGGGGTCCAACCTTGAAACTCTGAAACCTTGAAACCTGTTCTCAATAGAACAGATACTTTCTCCACTTATCGTCCGAGTGCCCCATCAGCCGCATAATGTGCCTCGAAGTGTGGAGGTTGAACGATCGCGGCTCGCGCGTGGGCTTCATGTTGGCTTCGTGCGGAAGCTGATTGCCTTTGCGCCGGTTGCAGGAATGGCAGCAGGCGACCAGGTTCTCCCAGGTGGAAAGGCCACCGCGCGAGCGCGGAATCACATGGTCCAGCGTGAGTTCTCCCGACGGAAGCGCAGTGCTGCAATACTGGCAGGTGTTGCGATCGCGCAGCAGAATGTTTTTCCGCGACAACGCCCTCGACTGGTGCGGAATGCGGCGATACTCCAGCAACCGGATTACCGAGGGCAGGCGCATGGCAACGCGCGCGGCGTGCAGAAAATGCCCATTCTCTTCCTCCGTCATGGCTACGCCCTTCAACACCAGTACGATCGCGCGCCGTGCGGCGCAGACATTGATCGGCTCATAGGAGGCATTCAACACCAGCACCGGTTGGTGCAGCGCATGGCCGTCGCCCTCTGAATGCGTGCCCGAGGAATGCGTGCCCGAGGCGAGCATCGCCAGTGGGAGATGCGACCGCATGCTGCCGGCGAAATTGTGTAATCGCAATGACATCACTTCTACCCGTGACCCGCCAGGCGCTGATCTCTGAGGCACTGATCTCCGAGGCACTGATCTCTGAGTCGCTGATCTGTCCCCTCCGGACCTTCGTCCCAATCTTCCTCCGCCGGTATCTCCGGCAATGCGATAACGTCAAAAATCTTCAACGTGCGCGCCACCGTCGCTACCCAAACTCGCGCCGCTCCCGCGCGCAGCAGAACTCGCGCGCACTCCGATGCCGTGGTCCCCGTGGTCAGCACGTCATCGATCAGTAAGACGTCACGCTTTTGAATCTGCGTCCCATCTTTTGCCGCAAAAGCGCCGCGCAGGTTCTGGCGCCGCTGATGTCGAGTCAGACCGATCTGGCTTCCGGTCTCGCGCCGGCGCAGCAAAACTCCCGCACACAGCGCAAATCGCTCCGGCCGTGAAATTCGCTTCAACGCTGCGCGCGTGATCATTTCCGCCTGGTTGAATCCCCGCTGCGCTCGCTTGCCCGCATAAAGCGGAACCGGAACCACGGCGATCTTGCCGACCGGCATTACCTGCTCCAGTCTGGCCATGGTCTCTGCCAACATTCGGCCGAGAATCTTGGCCGCCGGACGAACCTGCTGAAACTTGAGCAGATGAATCAGGTCACGCAACTCGCCTTCATAGCTGCCATAAGCGACCGCGCGCTCAAACGGAGGATCGATGCGTTGGCAAAGCAAGCAGCGCACGTCGTCGTTACTGCCCCCTCCTGCGTCAAGACGCATGGGGATGTGCAACCCCTCGCCGCAAACGGCGCAGTAGGCCCCCTGCAACGGGCGGACCGCCGTCAAGCACGACGCACAAACAGGAAGTCTTGAGACTCGAAGGAGAGGAGAACCACAGATACGGCAATCGGCGGGAAACAACGTGAAGAATAAAGTCGTAGCCGCGCGCTCGGCCAAGCCAACGAACCCACGCTTGGCCAGCCCATTCACGCCAAAATCACGCTGGGCCAACCGATGGTCCGCCGCTTGGCCCTCGGCAGCCGGTATTCGAAAGCCAGTACTGCTGAAGACGGCCTCCCGCTCCCGGCAAATCGACAGCGCTTTGCCAAGCTACTAAGTCAGTATAGCCTCGCTGCGCAACCCTACGCAATGCACGGTAGTGGTGCAATTTGCGAAATCGTTAACCACCAAGGCCACNNCCTCCCGCTCCCGGCAAATCGATGATGCTCTGTCGGGTCGCCTCGGCCAGTATAGCCGTGCTCACACTCGCTATGCAACGCGGCTTGTTGAGTTCGAACTGTCCGAAGGTTGACTTTGTGAGTCCTTGCGCCGGTGGTGATAGCGTTCCGGCACAGGAACCGTTCGGAAAACATAGCTGCGGTGATAGCAGCGTTCGCAACGAACTACTCGCAGCCACAGCAACGGAAGCACAAATCTTTCGAAGAACCCACGTGAGCGGGAACGATACGCTTCCCACCCCCCGCATCCGCGGCAGCA
>PMSZ01000429.1 GCA_003168235.1 Acidobacteriaceae bacterium | reverse complement strand
GATGACGCTCAACTCGCAAGAATGATTTCGATGGCGCGCCAAGGCATCCAGTCTCTGATTGCCAAACAGCAGGCTCTGCTCGGAACTCTAGCTCTTCGCCAATAGCCTTATAAGTAACAACGTGCTTGGGCCTGCCTGCAGGACGCGTCTTTCCGTTGGAAACTGCCGATGTTCAGCGCACGCTACGTAGTTTAGAATGTCTGGTTGTCAGGCACTGTCGTCACGCATTTTTGTCACGGATTAAACGGATTAATAGGAGGATTTATGAAACTCACCCCCGGAAAGCTCGTCGGCATGAACGCTGTTTCCAACGAGCGTGGCGTTATCGCTGCCGCCGCCATGGACCAGCGCGGCTNNTCAAGCGCAGGAGAGAAACCATGTCGATCACTCTGACCCCCGGAAAACTGGCCGGACTGAAAGCCGTATCGGATAAGCGGGGCGTGATCGCCGCCGCTGCGATGGACCAGCGCGGTTCGCTGAAGAAATCCCTCGCCAAAGAAAAAGGCTCGGCCGTTTCCGACTCCATGATGGAGGAGTTCAAAACCCTGGTCACCGAAGTTCTGACGCCTCACGCCAGCGCTATTCTGCTCGATCCCGAGTGGGGACTTCCCGCTTCGAAGCGCCGCGCCAAGAACGCCGGCCTGCTGCTCGCTTATGAAAAAACCGGCTACGACAAGACCGGCCCCGGTCGCCTCGGCGATCTGCTCGACCATTGGTCCGCGCGCCGCCTCAAAGAAGCCGGCGCCGATTGCGTCAAGATCTTGCTCTATTACACGCCCTTCGATCCGAAAGAAATCAACGACCAGAAGCACGCCTGGGTCGAGCGCCTCGGCGATGAGTGCCGCGCCAACGACATTCCGTTCTTCCTTGAATTCGTGGTCTATGAAGAAGGGGTCGACGAAAAGGGCTTCGACTTCTCCAAGAAGAAACCGAAAGCCGTCATCGAAAGCATGCGCGAGTTCACCAAAGACCGCTACGGCGTCGACGTCATGAAGGTCGAAATCCCCGTCAATATGCAATTCGTCGAGGGCACCAAATCTTTCAAAGGTCAAAAGGCTTATTCGAAAAACGAAGCGATAAAGCTCTTTAACGACGCGGCTGGCGTCGCGACCAAGCCCTTCATCTATCTATCCGCCGGAGTGAGCAATGCCGAGTTCACCGAGTCGCTCGAACTCGCCGCCGAGTCGGGAGTGAAATTCAACGGCGTCCTCTGCGGACGCGCCACGTGGAAAGAAGGCATCCCCATTTATGCGAAACAGGGAGCCGGTGCCTTCCGCAAATGGCTGGAGAACGAAGGCGTCAAGAACATCAACAACGTCAACGCCCGGCTGAAAGCCGCCACCAGTTGGCATTCGATCTATGGAGTAGAGCCAGCCTTGACCCACGCCTAGACCGCCTCGTCTAGACGGTGAGTGGAGCGGCGGGCGTCCTCGCCCGCCTTTCTTCCAACGCAGATTTCTCACGTTCTTTTGCGCGCCGCCAGCGCCGCCTGCACGCGGCTATGTTTCTGTCCGTAACCAAAATATACGACCATCCCGATAATGAGCCAGACGACTAGGCGTATCCAGGTAGCAGCCGGCAGGCTGGCCATCAGTCCGAGCGAAACCAGAACACCCATGATCGGCACAAATGGAACCCACGGCGTCTTGAATGGCCGCGGCAAGTCCGGCCGTCGCCGTCGGAGAATCCACGTGCCCGCTGAAACGATTACAAAAGCCAGCAACGTCCCGATGCTCACCAGTTCCCCAAGAATGTCGATGGGAACGACGGCGGCGAAGACTGCAACGCAGCTCCCCACAAAGATGGTCGAAATCCATGGCGTACGGAAGCGCGGATGGACCGCACCACACCACTGCGGCAACAAGCCATCGCGCGACATCGAAAAGAACACTCGCGACTGGCCGAGCAGCATAACCAGCATAACCGTGGCTAGACCGAAGATCGCGCCGATCTTCACCAGAAAACTCGCCCAGGTCACACCGGTCGCGTCAATTCCCACCGCCACTGGATCGGAAACATTCAGCGACGTGTAGGGCACGATTCCGGTGAGTAATCCCGAAACCACGATATACAACACCGTGCAGATTGCCAGCGAACCCAGTATCCCGACTGGCATATCCTTTTGCGGATTCTTCGATTCCTGGGCGGCTGTCGACACTGCATCAAAACCGATATACGCGAAGAAAATGACGCTTGCGCCACGCGCAATTCCCGACCATCCGTATTGCCCAAACTTGCCCGTATTCGGCGGAATAAACGGCGTCCAATTGGCCCAAACCAGGCTGCTATGCTTGATCGCGAATAATCCCGCGATTCCGATGAACATCAGCACGATCGCAAGCTTCACAATCACAATCCCGGAGTTGAAGTTCGCCGACTCCTTGATGCCGATCACCAGAATCGTAGTCACCAGAATAATGGCGAAAAATGCTACCAGGTTAAACAGGCCTTTCATCTGCGGCAACGTATGCCAGTCGATGCCGCGCGCGATCAGCGTATCCTTCACGCGATCGTAGTGCTCCCAGTGGCCGTTGTAGGAAATCAGCAATTCGCTGGGCGCCGCGGTTAGCCGCGCCGGAATTCGAATTCCGAAATCCTGCAAAAAGCTAAGGACATAACCGCTCCAACCCGAAGCCACCGTAGCCGCCCCGAAGGCGTATTCCAAAATCAGGTCCCAGCCGATGATCCAGGCAAAAATCTCTCCGAGCGTGGCATAGCCGTATGTATAAGCCGAGCCGGCGATGGGAATAAGCGAGGCGAATTCCGCGTAACAAAGGCCTGCAAACACGCACGCGATGCCCGCCAACACGAACGAGAGCACAATCGCTGGCCCCGCATACTTTGCTGCCGCTGAACCTGTCAGCACGAAGATGCCCGCACCGATGATGGCGCCAATACCCAGGGTCACCAGATTCACCGGCCCCAGGGCTCGTCTCAGCGAGTGTCCGCCCTCTTCGCCGGCCTCGGACATCAGCATGTCCATCGGCTTGGTTGCCAGCAGGTTTGCCATGTATCGGTCTCTCCTTCGGATTTAAGATGAAGCGCTACTGCTCCGCGGCCGCCAGATGTAATACACCGGAATCCCCAGCAACACGATGCACAATCCCGGCCACGTATATTGCGGCTTGTAGCGTAACAGTACAACATCGATAAACAAAGCCATCACAATATAAATGGCGGGCAAAATCGGGTATCCGACCGCCTTGTATGGACGTTCCGCCTCCGGATGCGTCCTTCGCAGCACGAAAAGTCCGACGATCGTCAGCACATAAAACACCAGCACGGCAAAAATAATGTAGTCCAAAAGCTGCCCGTAGCTGCCGGAGATGCACAGCACGCAAGTCCAAACCATCTGCACCATCAGCGAAATCGCCGGAGTCTTATATCCCGGATGCAGTCGCGCCACGCTCCGGAAAAACAGCCCATCCTTCGCCATCGCGTAGTAAACTCGCGCGCCCGAGAGAATCAGACCGTTGCAGCAGCCAAACCCCGAAATCATGATCGCGACTGCCATCAGTCCGCCGCCTGACGATCCGAACATCTGCGTCATCACCGCGGTTGCCACACGATCTTCTTTCGCATACTGGATGCCACGCTCCAGTAGCGTTGCTCCCGCCGGACTGCCCACCAGCGGCAGCGCCGCCAGATAAATAAAATTGCACGCGATATACAGAGCTATCACTACGCCCGTTCCCATCGCCAGCGACAAAGGAAGATTGCGACTCGGGTTCTTCACTTCTCCGGCCGTGAACGTAACGTTGTTCCATGCATCCGCTGAAAACAGCGATCCCACTTGCGCCACCGCCAGCACGGTGAGCGTCGAGACCATCACGCTTGCGCCCATGCCCCCACTGACGTCATGCAAAGCGCCCAAACCGGAATTGGTCCAAAAATTAGCGCCGAAGTTCGCCGCGATCGCTTGCGCATTCCGCCCCAGAAAGATTCCAAACACCACCAGCCCGAGCAGCGCCGCAACCTTCGCCGTCGTAAAAATGTTCTGGATGAACGCGCCCGTCTTCACCCCAAAAATATTGATAACGGAAAGCACGATCACCACCAGAATCGCCGCAAGATTCTGCGTGTTCAGCCCCACATCCATCCCGCCCAGCATCATCGGACCAACCGTAAACTTCGGCACCGTCCACAAATGCAGAATCCAATGTGTCGAAGAAATCGCCGGCCAAAAAATCCCGAGAAACTTCCCAAAAGCCACGCCCACCGCGGCAATCGTCCCCGTCTGAATCACCAGAAACAGCGTCCAGCCGTAAAGAAATCCCCAGAGCGGGCCGAGCGACTCGCGCAAATAAACGTACTGTCCACCCGCCCGCGGCATCATCGCCGCCAGTTCACCGTAAGTGAGCGCTCCCACTACCGTGAGGAACCCGGTCACCAGCCACGCCCCGATCAGCAGTGCCGGCGAAGCAACCTCGCGAGAAATTTCCGCCGAGACAATAAAAATCCCCGAGCCGATCATCGACCCCATCACCAGCATGGTCGCGCTGGTTAGCCCGAGGCCTTTGACAAGATCCTTATCCTGATGGGTATGCCGCTCCCAATCGCTGGCAATCGGTGGTGGCGCAGAACGTTGAACGTCAGTGCTCACGAATCTCCCGGTGGGTCGCGTTACAAAAAACTTCCGTTACGAATTGTCATCCCGAGCGAAGCGAGGGATCTGCAGTTTGCGGCAAGATGCAGATCCCTCGCTTCGCTCGGGATGACAAAAATTTGACGAGTTCCACTTTACCCCAGAACCCTCAGAAATTGCTCAGCTGATTTACGAGGATCGGTTATCAAGTCGGATATCACCGCCAACGAATCCGCCCCCGCCTCAATCACCGACCGCGCGTTTGCGCGAGTGATCCCTCCAATCGCAACCAGCGGCTTGCGCGTCAATTCCCGCGCCCGTCGCACTCCTTCAAGCCCCACCACCGGATCGGGATTCGCCTTGCTCCCGGTAGCGAACACCGGCCCAATCGCCAGATAATCCGCCGAACTCTGATCGGCCAGTGCGAGCTGCTGCGGATTATGCGTCGACACCCCCAACCAGCGCGCAGCCCCGATCACCCGCCGCACAGCCTCCGGAGACAAATCATCCTGCCCCACATGCACCCCATCAAACCCCGCCAAAAGAGAAAGATCGGCACGGTCGTTCATGATGAGCTTGACAGTCGCTGGAAGGTGCCCTCTTAGTTCGCGCGCGTCATCGAGCATCTGACGCGCGTTGCCGGATTTGTTGCGGTATTGCAGTAGAGTGCAGCCAGCAGCAGCAAGTTCCTCGGCGGCGAACATTGCATTTCGATCCAAAAAACAAGCAGTGTCGAGAATGGGGTATAGACGAGGAAGAATCATCGTGAATTTGTCGTTTATGCGTTTCTCGGACAAAGCACCGGCCCGAGCGAAATTACTAAACAGGAGCGAGGTAATCCGCGCAAACCCGATTTCCGAGGCCGAGCACAAGACTCACTTTAAGACTCGTGAGGGACAGGAGCAGCCAAAAATCATGATCGTCCCTCCACGAGTTAAATCACCGAGGAGGACCCGGAAACCATCCGCCATTGCGAGATCTTGCACGCGAAATTTCGGGGCAGGAGTAATGCACGCCGGTTCGATATTTCCCAGGATGGAGTCGACATCTCGGAAGGGCTTTGGGAATATCGGGGCAGGCATAGGTCGAGAAACTGGTCCCTTATCGGGCGAACACGTCACAGCCGGCATTACAATTGGCGGAGGGCAGTAGCAGCCATGTAAGCGATTCGCCGGAATTCGGACAGTCTGCGCCGCAAAGCACGCCGAAATCAGCGGAAGGAAAAACAGAAGGCGTGGAATCCGCATACAACCCTCTTCATCCAGCAGACATTATAGCTCCAAGGTTACGGGTGGCCAGAAGGTGACAGGCGGGCAGAAGAAATAGCGTAGCCTCTCGCCGCCTTCTTACTTGCCCTTCGCCAGAAATCTCTCAATGAACCCCGTATCAAACTCACCCGCGCGAAACTCCGGGTCCGCTAAAATCCGCCGGTGCAGCGGGATCGTCGTATAAATCCCTTCCACAATGAACATTCCCAAAGCCCGGCTCATCCGTGAAATCGCTTCCGCCCGGTCTTTGCCTCGCACCACCAGCTTCGCAATCAGCGAGTCATAATAAGGAGGAATCGTCCCCTCCGCATACGCCGCCGTATCAATCCGCACTCCCGTCCCTCCCGGAGGATTGAACGTCGTAATCTTCCCCGCCGACGGCGTAAATTTCTCCGGATGCTCGGCGTTGATGCGGCACTCGATCGCATGTCCGCGATGCACGATCGGCCCCTGCAACACGTCGCTCAGTTTTTCTCCCGCGGCAATCATGATCTGGCTCTTCACCAGATCAACATCCGTCACCATCTCCGTCACCGGATGCTCCACCTGGATGCGCGTGTTCATCTCGATGAAGTAAAGCTGCCGGTCCTC
>PMSZ01000096.1 GCA_003168235.1 Acidobacteriaceae bacterium | reverse complement strand
GGAGTTCCGCTGGCATTCTGGTCGAAGAACAAAGAACTGAACGATGCCTTCAACGCCGGGGGATACGCTGATCAACCGCTTCTGCTCGAAGGCATGGACGGACATACAGCATGGGCGAACAAAGCGCTACTGAAGCGGGCGGGGATCGACAGGCCACTGATCCAGGGCCTGGATGCCGTTGGCCGTGGGTATTACGGCTTCGGAGCAGATTTTGAGCCGAACGGTTTTCTGGTCGATGCGGGGATAGAAAAGGTCAATGAGATGGTGCCAGAGCCGACCCAGGAACGGATGTTGGCGGCTGGGCGCGCTGCGGTGCGGTACATGCATGAACTCGGAATCACCGCATGGCTCGACGCGGAGGCCAGTGCGGCGATCCTGGCGAGTTATCGCGGCTTGGCAGAGCGTGGTGAATTGAACTCACACGTCGCTGCGTTGCCGGTGATCGAATTCAAGAAGGGACACCCGGATCAGCAGCTCGCGACGGCATTGGAATGGCGGCAGCAGTTCAAGAATGTTCCTGGCGTCAAGATTGTCGGCATAAAGGTGTTCGCCGACGGAGTGCTGGAATATCCGTCGCAAACGGCAGTCCTCTCCAAACCGTATCGCAACAGCGGAAGAAATGGAGAGCTGCTGTTCAATCCTGCGGATTTTGCGAAGATCGCGGTCGCCGCGGACCAGCAGGGAATGATCGTGCATGTGCACGCCATCGGCGACCAGGCAGTAACCGAGGCGCTCAACGCTATCGAAGCGGCGCGAAAGGCAAACGGAAACTCCGGCTTGCCGCATACCATTACGCACCTGCAGTTGGTCAAGCCTGAGGACATTCCGCGTTTTCACGAACTCGGCGTGATCGCGTCGTTTCAACTCTTCTGGGCGAGCGCGGAAACGGACACTATCGAATTGGTGAAACCGTATATCGATCCCGCCCTCTATGAGTGGCAATATCCGGCGCGATCAATTCTCGACGAAGGGGGAGTGATCGCAGGGGCAAGCGACTGGCCGGTTTCGACTGCTAATGTTTTCCGCGCGATTTATCAGGCCGAGACGCGCAAAGGCCCAGCGGGCGTGCTGGATGCAAGCCAGCGCGTTCCACGCGAGGCGATGCTGTACGCGTACACGCGGAATGCGGCGCGAGCGTTGGCCGAGCAAGACCGGATCGGGTCGATCGCTCCGGGGAAGCAGGCGGACCTCGCCCTGCTGGATCGGGATGTGTTAACAGTAACGGCCGAAGAAGCTCGTGACACAAAAGTCTTGTGGACGATTGTCGGTGGCAAGACCGTCTACGGTACCAAGCCCTAGACCTTAAAGGGCAGGCGGGACAAGGCGTACAATGCTGCAAATCAATCCACATGATCTTCGGATCAAGACCCGGCTCGGAGGCAAGACCATGAAAAAGTTGTCGGCAGGGCTAGTTATATTGGCCATTCTCATCGTTGTCGGGCTGCGGTCTGTTCATGCACAGACCGTCGCGCGGAATGCAGGGCTTCTGGGCTACGACGTCACCAAAGAGGTCACGATCACCGCCATGGTGTCGGGTGTCCTCACGCAGCCTGCTCCGGGAATGATCGCGGGCTCGCACCTGCTACTGGCCACGCCTTCCGGAGCGGTAGATGCGAGTTTGGGAAGACTCGGGTTGCGAGGGAACGGCGCGGCGCCGGTCAGCGCCGGACAGCAAGTTGAACTGACCGGGGTGATGAAGACGATTAAGGGCAAGCCATTGTTCCTTGTCCGCACCGTGAATGTTGGCGGAGAGGTTTATGCGATCCGGAATGAGCACGGGGTTCTCTTGTCGCCGCAGGCGCGTGAGCGTGCCAGCCAGAAGACAGGCAAGAAGGGGGAATCGCTATGAACCGCCAAGTCTGCGCCGGCATTCTCGGCCTAACTGTCCTGGCTGCGGTTTTCTTGACGAGCTGCAATAGCTCGAATTTCAATGCGCCGGCCGAGTCGATCGCAACGACAAGCGGTACGCCTCAAAGCGCGCAGCTCAACACTACATTTACAAGTCCGCTGGTGGCGACGGTGACGATGGGTGGTACGCCGGTGAGCGGCGCGTTCGTGACTTTCACCGCACCTGCGACGGGAGCGAGCGGCACGTTCTCGAACGGAACAAATACGGAGACGGACACGACCAACTCGAGCGGTGTGGTCACATCGTCACCGTTTACAGCTAATGGAGTTATAGGAGCCAATACGGTAACGGCTTCGGTCGCGGGAGTGACGGCCACAACCAACTTCCTTCTCACGAACACATCGGGGCCGGCAGCATCGATCTCGGTGGCGAGTGGGTCTCTGCAAGACGCACTGATCAATACCGCATTTGGAGCACCGCTGGTCGCGAAGGTTGTGGACAGCAATTCGAATCCAGTAACTGGAGCGTCGGTGACGTTCAAGGCTCCGGGGACGGGAGCGAGCGGCATATTTAGCTCAAACTCAACGACGACGGAAACGGATACGACGAACGCGAGCGGCATGGCGACTTCGTCGACATTCACAGCGAACACGACAACTGGCGGCTTTACAGTGACGGCCACAGTTGCAGGTGTGGCAACGCCAGCTAACTTCACTCTGACAAACATAACTGGCGCGCTCATCTCGATCACGGCGACGAGCGGAACTCCGCAAACCGCGACCGTCAACTCGACATTTGCGGTGCCATTGGTGGCGACGGTTGTGGACGGGAACCAGAACCCGGTGGCGGGCGCGGTTGTAACATTCGAGGTCCCGACGACGGGAGCGAGCGGCACGTTTGCAGGTGGAGTGAATACGGCAACGACCAATGCGAGCGGTGTGGCCACCTCGGTGGCGTTCACGGCGAATGGAGCGGTCGGATCCTATACGGTTACGGCTACAGTCGCATCGGGTGCGGAGCCAGCCAGCTTCAATCTGACAAATACTCCGATCACCTATGCGTTCTATCTGAGCGGACTGGAAGCGCTGGACGAAGACCGCGACGTTCCGAATTATTATGCTTTGGCCGGCGCAGTGACGGTCGACGGCAATGGCAACGTGTTGGGCGGCGAGCAAGACTACAACGACGGTTTTGGACTCACGTCGCCTCAACCCTCGGGCGATACGATCGCGCCAGCAACGAATGCTCTGGTGATCGATCCGATGACGGGTCAGGGAACACTTACTCTCACGACCAACAATTCGAACTTAGGTGTCAGCGGCGTCGAAACGCTCGGAGTGCAGTTTGTGAATTTGAACCATGCGCTCATCGTCCAGTTTGACGGGTCGGCGACCTCCAGCGGAAGCATGGACACGCAAACGCTTTCGAGCACGCTTAACGACGGCAACTATGCCTTCACACTGACGGGAGTGGACCCCTACTATTATTCCGTTGTGTTCGGCGGCGTGTTCTCAATTTCAAACAGCGGCACCACGCTGGCGGGAACTTTCGACGTCGATGACTTCGGGGCTGACTCGACTCCCACCCTGGGAACGCCCTTCAGCGGAACTATCACCGGTCCTGACAACTTCGGGCGCGGGACAATCACTGGATTCAACAATCCCGGGACGGAGACGCCGGTCTCACTAAACTACTATGTCGTCGGACCGGAGGCGATACGGATCATCGATGTAGACAACTACGATACGGACAGTACGACGGACTCGGCTCTGGGCTCGGCGTTCGGCCAGGGCACAGGCACGTTCAGCGCGGCGTCGCTCGGCCCTTCCGTGTTCGGTGTCCAAAGCAACTCGCTCGGAAATCTTTATGCCGCGCTAGGCCAGTTTAGTACCACCCCTGGCAGCGGCATGTTCGCCGGCTTCGGGGACGACAACGAGTACGACAATGGTGTGATCGTTCCAGGGGCTGAAATTGGAGGCACATATACCGTCGCGACCAACGGTTACGGCAGCCTAACGATTATGCCGGGAGACTTGGGAGACATCAGCGTCTTCGGACTTTATATGACCGATCCCAACCTCAACCTGAACGACCCGAACAACACGAGCACGGGACTGGGAGGCGGGCTGGTTGCCGATCTTGATGGATTTGATCTTAACGGCATCGGCGCAGTGACTCCGCAAACGGACACCTCGACCTCCTCCTTTGCGGGCACCTATGCCTTCGGAGGACAGGCGTTCAATGACTTCGACGGAGATTTGTTCGGCTGGGAGTTCGACTTCGTTGCCCAAGGAGGAGTTAAGAATAACGCGCTGAGCAAAGTTAGCGGGCTCGTCAGCGATCCTTTCTTTGCCTTCGGCGGCAATCCAACGGGCAGCGGAGTGAAGTTCCAGGGAGTCGCAACACCGGACGGAGCCAATGCGGGGCGCTATACCATTCGGGTCGGCATAACCGTTCCCGATGAAACTCCGGTTTATGTCGACACGGTCATTTATCAGGCAAGCGGCGACCAGTTGTTCTGGTTGGATGAAGATCCAAACGGTGAAAGCGTGTTCTTGGGGCCGATCGAGCAGCAAGGTACGCTGACCGGACTACCGGCACTGAGGGTGGCGAGTAAAACGGGTGCGGGCAAGCACCAGGGAGTCCGCCAATGAAACTCCTCTGGGTGGTGTTTCTGTTGCTGGCTGTAGTGGCGGCGCCAGTTGTGTCTTGGGCCCAGGATGCGACCGGTAGAATTTTCGGAACAGTCTATGACCCGAAGGGGGCGGTGATCCCATCGACGAAGATTACCGTCACCAGCATTGCGACCCAGGACACGCGCACAGCCACTACCAACAAAGACGGAGCCTTTCAGCTATTGGCATTGCCGATTGGCAGTTATAAGGTGACGGCCGAACACGCCGGGTTTCGCACCGTGATCAGCCCCGGCCAGAAACTCCAGATTAATCAGGCGTTGCGCATCGACTTCAAGATGGAAGTGGGAGCGGAGAGCCAGACGGTCGATGTGGGCGCCGAGGCCGCGCCGGTAGAAACCGTAAACCCAACGCTCGGGCAATCGATCACCGGACGAACGCTCACCAATATGCCGCTGAACGGGCGCGACATGCTTGATCTGGCTTTGCTTCAGCCCGGCGTCACGGAAAGCAACGACGACAATACCGGCGCGGGAAACTACAGTATTGCGGGCGGACGCACCGATTCAGTTACGTTTCTGCTCGATGGCGGACTGAATAATGACTTGCTCGACAACAGCAACGTGCTCGATCCCAATCCCGACGCGGTCGCGGAATTTAAGATTCTGGCGAGCGATTACACGGCCGAATACGGACGCAACGGCGGCGGCGTCATCAGCGTCGTTACCAAATCCGGTTCGAATGCGATCCATGGCAGCGCCTTCGAATTTCTGCGGAACAGGGATATCGACGCCAACGACTACTTCAACAAAGCGCAAGTTCCTCAACTTCCGCGACTCGACTTGAAGCGCAACCAGTTTGGGGCGACGCTGGGCGGCAAGATCGTCAAAGACAAGGCGTTTTATTTTCTCGCCTACCAGGGACAGCGACAGGTGCAGGCTCTGCCAATTATTGATTCTCCGGTCTTTACGACGGCGGAATTGAACGGGGACTTTTCTGGCGATCAGGGCGTGGCCAGCTTCCTGGAAGCAAATCCGTACTTTGCGGCGACTACCAACGGCGGCGCGGCGAATGGACAGATCGATCCCGCAAAGTTCGACCCTGTGGCGCAGTCCTATATCAAAGCCGGTCTGATTCCCGGCACTCCGACTGGCTTGCTCTCGACTTCGGAAGAAGCGGACGACAATCGCAACGAACTGACCACGAAGTTTGATTTCAATCTCAACTCCAAGGACAAGCTTGCGGCGACGATTGGGATCAACCGCGCCGGCGATCCTTATTTCGGGACTCTAAACCCCGCGCCATTTGCCAGCGTTCCCGGTTTTCCCA
>PMSZ01000234.1 GCA_003168235.1 Acidobacteriaceae bacterium | reverse complement strand
CCAGAACGGTGCGCAGGGTAATGCGGCCGTCGCGCGCGAACAAAGCAGCTTTTGTCTGGGGAACGCCGCTGCCGCGCGCATTGGGAAAATAACGATAGAGCAGGTAGCCGATGCTGAGCGATCCCGCGACCGGAAACAGTACCCTACGCCATGCTGCGCCGCCGACCGGATAAAGCCGCATCCCGAGACGTTCGGTGAGCATAATGAAAGCGACCACTGCCAGACCGGTTAAGGCACCGATGACCAGCGCCAGGATGAGAAAAATTTGGCCTTCGCGCTGGCGCAGTTCGGCGAGGTGGAGGGAGATTCGGGATCTCCAGCCGCTGGCGGTCGATATTGGGGTGATCGTCTCAGGGACGGTCGGGGTAGGGAACGTCGATGTCGGAACGCCTTCAGTCATCTCAAGCGAGCTTCTTCTTAGAGAATATTGTAACCGGAATGGATCGGCATCCGGTTAACGACAAGGCTCACCGGGAACGCAGCTATCGCCTTCGACCTTCACAGGGAGTCAATTCCGGGCGAGAAAAAATTAGTAGAGCAGAATCGCGATCCAGTACATCCCGGTCGGATAAGCCGCATTGCGCGCGTAACAGGAACCAACCGCAAACTGCCGCACGGAGGGATCGCGCAGCATACGCAACGCGCCCTGCGGCAGCGATTCGGGACGGCTTCCGGTATAGGCGATGACTTTGCGATTGTCGTTTTGCCGGTTGTCGTCGGCGGTCGTGAGCAGCCGCGCGTTCGGACGATTCTGACTGGCGAGCGCGCACGCAGCCTGATCAAGATGCGGAGGCATGAGTTGCGCGAGCGCCGGCAGTTCCCACTGTTGCCGCGTTTCGGCGATCGCCTGGCTCACCAGTTTTCGGCTCTCCTCTGCGGAATACGATGGAACTTCATGCCCGAAATCCTGCACCACATAGAGCCAGCCCTCGCTCCAGATGGCGGCGATGCCCGCGACATTGAAGCGACGATCAAGCAGGTTTTCGCGGTGCGGCTCCGAACGCATGAGCGCATCATTGACGCCGGCGGCGCAGTTGGAGAAGGCAACATTCTCGCCGGCGCGGTCTAATCTCAACTCATCAGCGTCTTGCTGTTTGCCAGCATCTTTTGACAGGCTAATGCTCGACGTGCCAGCGCTCGCAATTCGTTCCAACAGGGCAAGCTCACCGGGAAATCGATGGCTGAGTTGCTCATTCTCAATCATGTGCCGGGCGTGGGCACGGGCCGCTTGGCGCAGAGTTTCATCCATGCGCAATGGAGGCGCGCCCGCGAGTTCGCGGCTCTTATTGGAGTCTTGCAGAAGTTCGTTCTCGGCGGCGGCGTCCTCAAGATACTTTGAACCAGAGGACGCTCCAGCCGCCGAGAACGNNTGTGGACTTCGCGGGCCACTTCGCTGCCAGCTCCAGCGCTCGTAACGGCTGTTGGCGGGCTTGCCTGTGCTGTGGCGCAAGGCTCCAAAGCCAACGCCAAGATCGAGAAAAAGATCGCAGATAGGACTGCCTGGGCCCGGAGCATAAGTTGGTCTGCGGATCCGGCGCGGGGATCGCCGGAGAACTTCTTAACAAAAGTTCCGCTTTCCATCTCTCACGCTAGCTTCTAGAATCCAGGTCAGCCACTTACTATGGAGACCATACTGCTGGTTACCGTTCTCGCCGGAACCCTTGTCCTGCTTGGGTTCTCGGCGGTTGTGCTGCGCCGCGTTTCGGCCTCCTCGCAAGTAGATGTAAAGGCGGAAGTTGCGGAGGAGCTCGAAAGGTTCAATACAACCCTTGGCCAAAAGATCAGTCTCAGCACTGCCGACATGGCCACTCGTCTCGAGCAGACCAAAGGGGACCTGCGCCAGCAGGTGACAGACCGCATCCAGCAAGGCTTTTCAGAGATTCGCAGCTCGGTCGAGCAGCAGCTCGCGGCGGGCAGGGAAGAGCAAAATCGCAGCCTCAGCGATGGCCGCAGCGAATTGACCAGTTCTCTGCTGCTCACCACGCAGCAACTGAAGAACGAAATTCAAGGCCTGAATCAACAGACTTCGCAGAGCCTGGAATCGATTCGCGATCGCGTGGATTCGAAGCTGATGGCGATCACCGAGCAGGTACAGCAGAAACTCGACCAGAATATTAAAGAAGGGTTCGCCCAGTTTGAAAAAGTTCAGCAGCATCTGAAAGCCGCGGAAGAACAGCTCCGCGAAGTTGGGGCTCTGGGCCACTCTATCAACGACCTGAACAATCTGCTCAAACTGCCGCATTTGCGCGGCCAGTTCGGCGAAGCAAGCCTGGAGCGGCTGCTGGCCGACTTCCTGCCTGCGCACATGTTCGCGCTGCAATCGTCATCCGGAGAAGGCGGAGGACGCGCCGACGCGGTCATTTATTTTCCTGATCGCACCCTGCCGATCGATGCCAAGTTTCCGCGCGAGCAAGTGATTGCGCTCTTCGAAAGCAACGACAAGGCTGAGATTGAATTGGCGCGCATCGCGCTGGTACGCGTGATGAAGGCGGAAGCCAAGCGCATTCAGCAGTACATCCAGCCGGAGAATGGCACGACGGAAATCGCGTTGATGTATCTGCCGAGCGAAACGCTTTACATGGAAGTGATCCGCAACCGCGAATTGGGCGACTGGATGAATGAACAGCATGTGTTTCCCGTCTCGCCCAACACCTTGCTCATGACGCTGCACACGATTTCGCTGGTGCACAAGTGGTACGAAGTCGCCAGCCGATTCGAAAAGAGCCGCGCCGAATTAGCCAAGGCGCAGAAGTCATTCGACTTCTTCCAGAACCAATTTGAAAACGTTGGCAAGAATCTCAACAAAGCGCAGGAGGCCTTCGAGACCGCTCAACGGCACCTGAAGAGCTATCGTGGAAAAGTTTCCGCGCTCAGCGGACAGGAGCAGTTGGAGCTAGAGACGGTTTCGGCGCCGACTCCCGTATCAACATCGGCGTCGGCATCGACGATCAACGAGAAACCGCTTCCGCTGCTCGACAAGGCGAGCGCGTAGTCGTTCCTGATCAAGCGAAGCTTCTGATCGCTTCGCTGATTCCTTTTTCGTATGCGGCAATCAACTTGTCCATCGTGGCGTTGACCGGGCCGTCGATTTGCTTTCGCGCCGGGTCGGCGTTGAACCACGCTAACGATTTCCGGATGCCTTCCGCAAAACTTGTGGTGGCGCAGTAGCCGGGAACAAATTGTTTGATCTTGGAATTGTCAAAAACCACGCTCACGGATTTGTCGCCGAGCAACGTACCCGTTTTTTCTGGGAGACAAGCGGCAATGAAGTCCGAAGGAATGTGGACCAGTTGCGGTTCCACGCCGACCGCCGCGCCAACGATGCGAAATAACTGGTCCCAGGTGAGCACTTCATCGGATGTTATGTGAAACGCGTGTCCAATGGCTTGCGACTGCCCGAGCAGGCCAATGAGTCCCTTGGCGAAATCTGTGTTGTGCGTGACTACCCAGAGAGAAGAACCGTCTCCCGGTACGATCATCTTTTTCCCGCGTATCATCCTGTCCGCAGCGGTGTAGGACTGTTGCCAGCTGTTGAGCACCAGGGGAATCAGAGATTCGCCGTAGGTCAGCGACGGCCGCACGATAGTCACGGGAAAGCCTTCTTCTTGATACGCCCGCATCAGGCGTTCCTCGCAGGCAATTTTGTTCCGAGAGTAATCCCAATATGGATTGGCGAGCGGAGTAGATTCGGTGATCAAATAATGCGCTTGCGGCTTCTGATAGGCACTGGCCGAGCTGATGAATACAAATTGGCGGGTGCGTCCGCGAAAGAGTTTGAGATTGCGTTCGATGTCGGCGGGAGTGAAGGCGATCCAATCGACAACCGCGTCAAAAGATTCGCGCTCGATTTTCTCGGGCAGTGAGGGATCATTGATGTCCGAGGTAAGAGTCTTGACGCCGGGAGGAAGCTGCGACTGGTGCTGCCCCCGGCTTAACAGCGTAAGGGCGAAACCGCGTGTGGCCGCCAGCGCGGTGCAAGCAGTGCTGATGATTCCGGTTCCGCCGATGAAGAGAATTTTCATAGCAGATTATTTGTAGCAGGAATGCTGGCGGGTAACATGGTGCGCATAGATGACACAAGCCAAAATTTGTCCGGTAGACTCGCTACGCGATGTCACCGACGGTTGCGGTCGGGTTCTGCGGCGTGGCCTCGGCGTGTTCGGCGCTCAAGACTTCCGAGATTCCATCGAAGTTTACAAAGTAAGGCTCAACTGAAATGCCGGGGAAGTTTGTGGTGAGCAGTGCGGCCGCGCGGAGAAGCTCACTGCGATGATGCGCGGCCTCCGCAGCGGCGTCGCCTTTGAAGTGGGCCAAGCCTCCGTAGGTCGCGCAGTCGGAATGGCTCATCACGAGCACGCGCCGGGTCTGGTGCAGTCGGATCGACATGCGGACTTGTTCGAGGATGAAATCCTGCTCGAAGTCGTTGCGCGGAGAGGCGAGGGTCTTTGCGCCTCCAGCAACGACGATCATGTCGGCACGTTCGATATTCTGCTTCTTCAGAAACTTTCGCACGGCGGTTCCGATGCGGTGATCGAAACAGCAGAGAACGGCGGCGTCGGCTACGTACGGGGCGGCCGGTGAGTCGAAATGGAAGACTTTGCGCATAAGAGCGACCTGCCGATTTTAGCTGAGATCAACGAGGACGCGCGAGGATGCCCGTCGCCATCTTCACTTCGGTTGCGTCGATGCTACGCTCCCCGCTTGGTCTTTAGCTCGGCCAACAACTGCTCGATCTTGTCTTCTTTTTCCAGAGCGGCCAGCCGGTCTTCCACATCGTCAGCCAGCAGTTGGGCTTTCGCTCCGCTGATGGCTTCCTCGCGAGCTACTTTGCGTTTCATGCGGTCGAAGGTGCTGGACTTGGCGCTGGCGCTCATGCCAGATTGTGCGTCCGTGGCGCGGTTTGCGGCGCGGGCGCGGCGATGCTGCGCGATCAGCAGGTCGGCTTTGGCATTGGCCTCGGCCAGCTTCTGATCGAGATTGCGCAGGGCCGACTTCAGGTTTTCGA
>PMSZ01000423.1 GCA_003168235.1 Acidobacteriaceae bacterium | reverse complement strand
AGGCTAAGCAGGGCCACGAAGCCGCTTTCGAGGTCCTGTATCAGCTGCACAAACGCCGCGTGTACTCCTTATGTTTGCGCATGGTCTCCAATCCCGCGCAGGCCGAAGATCTGGCCCAGGAAGCATTTCTTCAGCTCTTTCGCAAGATCGGCACCTTTCGCGGCGAATCTGCCTTTTCCACCTGGCTGCATCGCATGACGGTCAACGTCGTCCTGATGCAACTGCGCAAGAAAGGATTGCCCGTCGTATCGCTCGAAGAGACGCTCGAGGCCGACGACGAAGCTCCGCGGAAGGAATTCGGCACCAAAGACGTCAAGCTGACGGGCTCGATCGATCGCCTGCAATTGCAGCGTGCCATCGACAAGCTGCCGCCGGGCTATCGAACGGTTTTTGTTCTGCATGATGTCGAAGGATTCGAGCATAACGAAATTGCCCAGATGGTGGGCTGCTCGATTGGTAACAGCAAATCGCAGCTCCACAAGGCACGCCTGAAGCTGCGGGATTATCTGAAGTTCATGAGAGCCGAAAAGGCCAAGACTGGTTAGCAAGAGCTGCGGTATTCGGGAGAGGGTTGTTATGACGTGTTCAGAAGTACAGCGAGTTTTGCCGGAACTCCTCGACGATGTTCCGGAAGGCGCGTTTCCCACTGCTTTCGCGGACTATGCTTTCGCAGACGATGCTTTCGCAGATCATGTGAAATCATGTCCAGCCTGCTCGGACCTGGTTTCAGATTTGAAGCTGATCGCCAGCGAGGCCCGGCAATTGGCCGCCAGCGATGAACCGGCGCCGCGGGTCTGGGTGCAAATCGCCGCTCAACTGCGGCACGAAGGCATCATTCATGAACCGGAGCAAGTCCGGCGCCCGGTGTTGGTCCCCTCCGGAGCTCGCCGGAGCGGCTGGAGCACGTGGTGGCTCGCGCCTATCGCGGCGTGCCTGGTGGTGGCCGGCGCTTACGTGATAAGCCATAAGCCGGCACAGCAAATGGCAATGCAAAATCAGCCCGCTGCGGTGACAGCGCCACCGGCCGCTGCGACTGCCGTGACCCCATCTCCGAATGTTTCGGCAACCCCTTCAGCGAAAAGTACCCTCCCAAAAACCGTCGTTCCCCACCCGCCAGCGCAGAAGTCCGTTCCGTCGCCCGAGGGAGTAGAATCGGCTGCAAAAGCAGACATAGATCCTGAGCCCAGCGCGGATGATCGACAGTTTCTGAGCGTGGTGTCCACCCGCGCTCCGTCGCTGCGCGCGACCTATGAGAGTCAGTTGCAAACCGTCAATGCCGACATCCGTGAAGTGCAGCTGTACCTGGCCCGGAATCCCTCGGATGCCGACGCACGCCAGGAGTTGATGGACGCATATCAGAAGAAGGCATTGCTTTACCAGATCGCACTCGATCGTATTCAATAGCGGAAGGGCGGACCGGCGATCCCGGCCGCAGGGGCGGCGTTTTCATGGAGAGTCTTAAAAAAGCCGGCGCAAGTCTTATGCCGGCGGGTCATAAGTCGGCGGGTCACAAATTGACGAGTCGCAGGTCGGCAAATTCGCAGCCGTCGAACATTTACGGCATCAGGATTCACCGGAGCATGGTTGCGGGCTTGATGGTTGCGACCTGTCTGTCAGCTGCGGCCGTGGCCCAGACGAAGAAGGAATACCGTTACACCGTCGGCGCTCGGCCCAACATCTCCGTCGAAACCCAGTACGGGTCGATCTCGGTCAAGCCCGGCAACGCCAACGAAGTTGTGGTGACGGCCACTCTCAAATCCAATGACGTGGAAGTCGACCACCAGCAAAACGGCAACCGGATTGCCATCGCCTCTCACTTGCTGCGCGGCCCCGATCAGCAAAGCGGCCAGGTCGACTACGAACTCCTCGTTCCACCCGACGCCAATATCAATCTCCGCTCTTCGAGTGGGCCGCTCTCCGTTGAACACACCGCCGGAGACCTGACGCTCGAAGGCGCCGACGCCGTGGTTGACGTCCGCGACGTGCAGGATGGCCATGTGCACGTCTGGACGATGCGCGGTCCGATAACACTCACCGACGTGCGCAACGGCCACGTGGAAATCAGTTCCATCAGCGGCGACGTCCATCTAAAGTCGGTGTCGGGCCCGCTCATCCAGGCCAATACCAGCCGCGGAAAGATTTTCTACGATGGCGATCTCGGCTCCGGCGGCGACTACAAGTTCACCACCCATAAAGGCGACATCGAAGTCCTCGTGCCATCCGACGTTTCCGCCGATTTTCAAGCGCACTCCGTGCTCGGGCGCGTGCAACACGACTTCCCTCTTAAACCCAGGCACTCGCGCTTCCGCGAAGAAGTAGGACGTTCCTTCATTGGCACCTCCGGCCAGGCCGCATCCGAGGTCGTGCTGCGGTCTTTCAGTGGTAGAATCCGGCTCAAGCAGCGCTAACAAACAAATAAACAAGGCAGACGCATAATGACCGTGCGCGCCGTTTTTCTCGTCGGATTCATGGCCGCCGGCAAGACCAGCGTCGGTCAGGAACTCGCCCGGCGGCTGAACTGGGATTTTGTGGATCTGGATCTCCTCATCGAGTCGCGCGAGCAGCAAACCATTCCCGAGATTTTTCAAACTCGAGGAGAGTCTTCCTTTCGCCTCGCCGAAACCACCGCTCTCCGCGACCTGACCGGATCGATCAAGCGCGACACCGTGGTCGCCCTCGGTGGCGGAACCTTCGCCCATCCCGCGAACTTCGAGTTGCTCCAGCCTTGGCCTTCTGTGTTCCTGGACGCTCCCGTAGAAGAGCTCTGGCAGCGCAGCATGGAGAATCCGGCGCAACGGCCCTTGCGCAACGATCACGACGAATTCATCCGCCTCCACCAACTCAGGCTGCCGGTTTACCGCAAGGCGACTGTGACTGTCGTAACCTCAGGTAACACTCCGGCGTCCCTTTGCGCCGAAATCGAGCGTATTTTGCAGTTAGTGGGAACCACGCCGGCCGGACCACAGTCTGCCGGAACAAAGTCTGCCGGCTCATCGCAGGTTTCCCACGTCCGACCCCGAACAGGAGAACCCCAGTGAAGTGTTCATCTTATCGCTTGCGTGCCTTCGTTACAGCGCTCGCCTGGTGCCTTACCTTAGCCGTTTCTCTATCCGCCGCTCCGGTGTCCAAAGATAGAGATAAGGAGAAGGAGCGCGAAGGCAAGCCTGTCGACGCCGGTTCCTTTGGCATCTATCAGAACGGCAATCGTGTCGGTACCGAGACCTTCTCCATTTACCAGAACGGCAGCGGAAGCACGATTCAAGCCGATTTTAAGACCGAGAATGTCACCAATCCGGCCACGCAAACGTCGACCATGCTGATTGGGAACAATGGAGATCTGAAACGCTACGAATGGAAAGAACTGAGCCCGGGAAGCGCGGAATTGGTCGTGGTGCCAAACGACGACTTCCTTACCCAGAAATGGCGTACCGGATCTCAGGAGAAGGAACACGAACAGCCCTACTTGATGCCCGTTTCCACCACCATCCTCGACGACTACTCATTCATCCAGCGCGAAGTGCTCGCCTGGCATTTCATAGCCTTGGCGTGCAGTAAGCAAGACAAAGGGTTGCAGTGCCCGCTCAAGCAGCGCACCCAGTTCGCAATCCTCATCCCACATGAGCAGTCGTCAGCGGCGCTCAGTGCGGAATGCCTCGGCCGTGAGAGAGTTGCCCTGAAGAGTGGCGCGGTCGAACTGATGAAGTTGGAATTCAAAACCGACGCCAGCACCTGGCAAATCTGGGTTGACGAGCGCGACGAATACAAGGTGCTGCGGATGACCGTGGTAGGTGAGAACACGATCATCGACCGCGATTAGGACGAATCGGTTCATTCGAACATTGGGGCATCGGCAAGCTCTTGGCGTCCGGCCTGCTAATCTTCAAATGACCCGATCGTCCGAATCATGATCCGATAGTTTTCCCATGACCCTGGTTGACTCACGCACGTCGCGCGTCCTGTTCACCGCCTTTCTGTGGGCGATAGGGCTGGGCTTTCTCTATGCCGCGCGGCGCACGCTGATCCTTTTCCTTTTCGCGATTTTCTTCGCATACCTCATTAACCCAGCCATCGTTCGCCTCGAAAAACTACTGCGCAGCCGCGCCTGGGCGATCACTGTCATTTACGTTCTGCTTCTGCTGGCCCTGGGCCTCTTCGGTTTTCTGGTCGGCCCCCGCATTGCCCGGCAAAGCTCCCGCCTGGGAAGTCAACTCCCCGGTCTCGTGGATAAAGCCAGCACTGGCCAACTCTCCGGCCAGATCGGCCAGATTGCCGAGCGGATTGGCAGCGAGCACGGCTGGAGCAACGCGACCCAACAGCATATTCAGGATTTCCTGGTCAGCCGCCGCGAGTACCTGGCCGGCCTGGCCCAGCGCTTCGGGGTTCGCGCGGCCGAATCGGTACAGGAGCTTTGGGTGCTGTTCCTCGTGCCCATTCTGGCCATCTTTTTTCTGCGTGATGGCGGCAACTTTCATGAAGTGCTGCTTGCTCTGGTGCAGTCGCGCACCCAGCGCGAGTTTCTGCAGGATGTGCTCCAGGACTTGAACCAGATGCTCGCCCAATTTATTCGCGCCCAATTGACCCTGGCTGCGTTGTCCTTCCTCGCCTACGCTTCGTTCCTCGGCGCCATGCGCGTGCCTTTCGCGCTCACGCTAGGCACTGCCGGCGGCGCGCTCGAATTTATCCCTTTGGCAGGACCACTGCTCGCGGGCACGGCCACGATGATCGTCGCAGTCTTGGCTGGTTACCCGCATTGGGGCTTTCTTCTCCTGTTTTTATGCATCTGGCGAATGATCCTAGACTACGTCATCTCTCCCCGCGTCATGGGAGTCAGCCTCGAATTGCACCCTCTCGCCGCCTTATTCGGCATTCTCGCGGGCGGTGAAATCGCTGGCATCCTCGGCGTCTATCTCTCCATCCCAGTTATGGCCAGTCTCCGGATCGTCTGGCGTCGCTGGCGCATCTATGCCGAAAAACGCAAATTCGGCCCGCTCAACGAATACTCTTTCCAGCCCGAACTCGGACGCGGTCCAATCTAGATCTCCCCCGACCCAGCCCCATCATTCCCCCGCAAATCTCGCTGGTATAAAATCACATTTCACCCTTGTCGATCGAAATATGTCGAACAAAATCCCTGTAGGAATTCTCGGTGCCACCGGCATCGTCGGGCAGAGGTTTATCCAAATGCTCGAGCGGCACCCATGGTTTGAAGTATCGTGGCTCGCAGCCTCAGACCGCTCCGAAGGCCGTCCCTACGCAGAAGCCGCGCGCTGGCGCTTGAAAACTGCGATCCCCGCCGCTGTAGCCAATATGAAAGTTTCGCCCGCCCAACCTGCAGGCGCTCCCAAAATCATCTTCGCCGCGCTCGATGCCGCCATCGCCGGCGAACTCGAACCCCGGTTCGCCGCCGCCGGACACGCTGTCATCTCGAACTCCAGCGCCTTGCGCATGCAGTCCGACGTCCCTCTCGTCATCCCCGAAGTCAATGGCGACCACATCCGCTTGATCGAGAAGCAACCTTGGCGCACCCAATCGGGAGGCTATGTTGTCACCAATCCCAACTGCTCCACAATTGGACTGGTGCTGGCGCTCGCCCCGTTGCATCGTACTTTTGGACTCGAAGCGGTGATGGCAATCACCATGCAAGCCGTCAGTGGCGCTGGATATCCCGGCGTCGCTTCACTCGACATTCTTGGCAACGTCGTCCCCTACATTGCCAAAGAAGAAGAAAAGATGGAAGAGGAAACGCAAAAATTGCTGGGCACGCTCAATGGTTCGCGCGTTGATCCCGCACCCTTCGCCATGAGCGCGCAATGCAACCGCGTGGCCGTTGAAGATGGACACACCGAATCGATCGCCCTCCAGCTCAAGAAAAAAGCGTCGGCCGAAGAAATCATCGCCGCCTGGCACGATTTTCACCCCGAACCGCAGCAACTGCGCTTGCCCAGCGCCCCGCCTCAGCCCGTGATCTATCTCACCGCCATCGATCGTCCGCAGCCCCGCTTTGACGTTGACCTCGGAGCCGGCATGAGTACCGCCGTCGGACGCCTGCGCAAGTGCAATATCCTCGATTGGAAATTTACCATCCTCTCGCACAACACCATTCGTGGCGCTGCCGGCGCGGCCCTGCTGAATGCGGAACTGCTGAAAGCGAAAGGATATCTAGCGTGACAAGAACATCCACCACTGAGGCTCGGAGACACGGAGGAAAACGGAACCATATCTGCGCGGTTCATTGCACATTTTCATCCTTCAGCAGTCATCTCGAACCCAATTTCTTGATCAAGGTTTTCTCCGTGTCTCGGTGCCTCCGTGGTGGGCGTTCTGCAGACGCTAAGGAGCGGTCTCGTCCATGATCGTCATGAAGTTCGGCGGGACTTCCGTACAAGACGCCAAAGCCATCGACCGCGTCGCGCAGATCCTTCAAGGCCGCCTCACCGACCATCCTGTGGTCGTCGTTAGCGCCATGGCCAAAGTCACCGATTCCCTGCTCGCCATGGGAAAAGCCGCCGGCAGCGGCGACCGCAAGACCGCGCTCAAGATGGCGCGCGCCCTCCGCGAGCGTCACTACGACACTGCCGGAGAACTGCTCGGCACCGCCCTCTTCACCGAATTTCATGGCGACCTGGGCGCCGACTTTGAAGACCTCGACGAATTGTTGCGCGGCATCGGCGCCGTCGGTGAGATCACTCCTCGTACGTACGATTATGTAGCTTCATTCGGGGAGGTACTTTCGAGTAAGATTGTCGCCGCCGCTTTCGTAGCCCGCGGATTACCCGGCGCGCACGTCGATTCGCGCCAGTGCCTGCTCACCGACTCCAGCTATACCCGCGCCGTGCCTCAGTTTGAAGAGACCAACGACCGGCTCCGCAAGCGCGTGAAGCCGCTCGTCGACTCCGGCAAAGTTCCCGTGATGGGCGGATTCATCGGTTCGAATGACGCCGGCGTCACCACCACCATTGGCCGCGGAGGCTCTGATTTTTCTGCGGCGATTTTTGGCGCCGGCCTCAACGCTCAGCGCATAGAAATCTGGACCGACGTCGACGGCATGATGACCACCGACCCGCGCCTCTGTCCCGACGCCCGCCGCATCAAGGTCATCAGTTTTGACGAAGCCGCCGAACTTGCCTACTTCGGAGCCAAGGTCCTGCATCCCGCCACCGTTCTGCCCGCAGTCCAGCAGAACATCCCCGTCTACGTTCTCAACTCGCACAACCCGACCTGCGAAGGCACGAAGATCACGGCGCGCGCTCCGCGATGCAAGAATATTTTCAAAGCCATCGCCGTCAAGAAAAAAATCACGCTGGTCGAAATCGCATCGCCTCGCCGCCTCCTCGTTCATGGATATCTGCAGTCCATCTTCGAGGCCTTCGACCGTCACGGCGTGGCCGTGGATGTGGTTTCCACCTCCGAAGTCAGCGTCTCGGTCACTGCCGAGACCAACGAATCGATTCCCGCGCTGGCCGCCGATCTGGCGAAAATTGCCGACGTGAAATATGAGGGCCGCAAAGCCATTGTCTGTCTGGTCGGCGAGAATTTGCGGGAAACTCCCGGAATCGCCGCCAAGGTTTTCGGCATCCTTGAAGATGTGAAAATCCGCATGATCTCCCAAGGCGCATCGGAAATCAATTTGACTTTCGTGATCGAAGAAGACGACGCAACCGAAGTCGTTCGCCGCCTGCACCACGCATTTTTCGCCGAGGCCGACCCCGAGGTGTTTGCGTAGAATTGTTTTCATCGCCGAGACGCAGAAATCGCCGGGAAAATCTTTTTCGGCATTGTCATCCCGAGCGCAGCGAGGGATCTGCAGTTCTCAGCTTTTCTCTCCGTCTCTACGGCGAAAGGGCTCTTCATGAATCTTCTAATTCTCGGCCGCGGCAAAACCGGATCGATGGTGGCAGAAATGGCGCACTCGCGCCGCCATCATGTCAGAGTTCTCTCCGCTGCCGACAATGCCAACTCCTGCGCGCTGACGGCTGATTCACTTTCCAGCATCGACGTGGTGATCGACTTCACCACGCCCACCGCGGCCGTCGCC
>PMSZ01000091.1 GCA_003168235.1 Acidobacteriaceae bacterium | reverse complement strand
GCCGCCGGGGTCGGGGGCGAACAGGAAGCAGTGATACACGTTGTTCCCGTCAATGTACTGACCGTCAATCATTCCAGCCGCATATTGACCGTAAATCACTCTAGCCGCGATGATGTTCTCTCCCTGAGTGCCCTGGCCGGGCGCCGTGCCGGCGCCGGGCACGTCGAAGGTAGTGATGCTTCCATCCTTAAGGCGCAGGAAGCCGTGATACACACTGTTCCCGTCAGTGTAGTATCCCGAAATCCTATCTTTCGGGTCGATGCCTCCCGGGTTCGTGCCCTGGTACGCTCCGGTGCCCGCGCCCATCACGTCAAACTCGGTCATGGTGCCATCCGCAACACGGAGTAAGCCGTGATACACGTCGCTCCCGTCAAGGTACCCTCCGGCGAGCGACGCCTTCCGGGTGAGACCATCTTCGGATGCGGTAAGGGTTCCCTGGCCGGGACCTGTGCCTGCTCCGGGAGCGTCGAAACTAGTGAAGGCGCCGGGGCCGAGCCAGAGCGTGAAACCGTGAAACACATTGTTCCCGTCAATGTATTCACCAGCAATCTCCCCTTTTGAATTGATGTCATAAGCGAGAGTGCCCTGGCCGGAACCGGCGCCCGCACCGGGAACGTCGATGCTGGTGATGGTGTCGTCGGCCCACACGTAGCCGTGATACACGTTGCTGCCGTCAATGTAGTATCCCGTAATCTCCCCCTTCGAGTTGATGCTCCAGGCGCTGGTGCCCTGGTTTGCTCCGGCGCCCGCTCCCGGAGCATTCAACGTCGTGAACTTGCCCTTGGGACTGCGCATGTAGGCGCCAAACGCATTGGTCGGCAAAGCGTAGTTTCCCACTATTGCCCCCTCCCAGTTGATGTCTGTCGCGATGGTGCCCTGGCCTGCGCCGGTGCCGGCGCCCGGAGCCTCGAACTCAATTGGTTCCTGCGCGGACGACCGGACTGAAATCGATAGGGTCAGTGCGGCCACGGCGGCCACGGTCAGCAGAGAAACCAGTCGTGCAACTGCGTTTGTCATTTGTTCTTCCTCCTTTTGGACTTAAATTTTGAACAACCGAAAATGCCGTTATGAATGCCGAGGCTTGTACTACCTCACCAAATACGCGCCGAGTTGTGCGCCCGGTGGGTTGCCTCGGCCATGCCGAGCCTTCGGCTTTTACAGGGCTGCGCTCGTACTTACATCGACTTCAGAACCGATTCCAGGCAAACCAGCAGCGTTCCGTCCGGCCCCGTGAAGGAGTGCCACCGCTTGGCCTCGGCGCCAGCGTGGAGTGTCGCTTGATCTATGCCAGTCAGAAGTTCCGCCTGGATCAGATCCACGACGCCGACCTCGCGGCCACACTTCGGACACCACAGGCGGCTGCTCGCCCTGCGGCGGATCGTCATGACCCACTCGGTTTCGATGGTGATCTGTATCCTTTTATGAGCCGTGCTTGCCTCCCTAGCCTTTACCCGCCTTGCATCTCGTGCTACAGTGCGACCCAAGTCCGGTAAGACTTGCGGCCGCACTGGCCTGACGCGAAACACACTGCCGCAAACGGGCATCGGAAGTCTTCAAAACACTCCTCAAGACTTCTCAATGTTTGTTAAGGCGTGGCGATGAGCAAGGAAGCAAAGCAGGTCTACGAGTTTGGTCCCTTCCGGGTGGATCCCGACAAACGGCTCCTGCTGCGCGACAATCTGCCCGTCCCGCTGCAGCCCAAAGCGTTTGAGACACTCTTGGTGTTAGTGCAGCACAGCCAGGAGGTCGTCCTGAAGGACGATCTCATGAAGGCTTTATGGCCCGACAGCTTTGTTGAGGAGTCCAACCTCACCCAACACATTTTTGTGCTGCGCAAGACCTTGGGAGAAACAGCCGGAGAAAACCGCTATATCGCGACCATCCCAGGCCGGGGATACCAGTTTGCGGAGAACGTGCGGCTGGTGCATGAGCAGGAAGACATAGTGGTGGTGCAGAGCCACTCGGTCACCCAGGTTGTGCTTGACGAACCAAACTCGCCCGACCGGGTTCGCCCTGGCCGGGCCTGGGTTGGATTGGCGGCGGTCGTTGTCGCCGCCTTGCTTGGCGGCGCCTGGTACTGGCGCTCCCATCGGGCGCCGAAGCTCACGGAAAAGGACACCATCGTTCTCGCCGACCTCGACAACCGGACGGGCGATCCTGTTTTTAGCGACACGCTAAGGGATGCGCTGGCGGTTGACCTTGACCAGTCGCCCTACTTAAACGTTGTTCCCGATAACAAGATCAGCGAGGCGCTCAAGCTGATGGGCCGGGACAGCGGGCAGCGGGTTACCGGCGAATTGGCGCGCGACCTTTGCCAGCGGGTGAGGAGCAATGCCCTGCTCCAAGGTTCGATCGCCAACCTCGGCACGCAATACGTTGTCGTGCTCACAGTCACGAATTGCGCCACCGGAGACGCGCTGGCATCCGAGGAGGTTCGTGCTGAGAGCAAAGAAAAGATACTCCCGGCGTTAGACAAGGCGGTTTTCGGCTTGCGCGGCAAGCTGGGAGAGTCACTGAATTCGATCGAGAAGTACGACACGCCGGTGGAGCAGGCGACGACTCCTTCGCTGGCCGCCTTACAAGCCTACAGCGAGGGTCTGAAGGTTTGGGGAATCAAGGGCAACCAGGCCGCGATTCCGTTTTATAAGCGCGCGATCGAACTCGATCCCAACTTTGCCATGGCCTATGCGCGGCTCGGACAGAATTATTCAAACTTGGGCGTCGGAAACCTCGCGGTCCAGAACATCAACAAGGCCTTCAAGCGGCGCGACGGGCTGAGCGAGAGAGAGCGGTTTTACATCGATTCGCGGTACTACTGGATCGTAACGGGCGAAGACGAAAAGGCTGTGCGTGTACTCGAACAATGGCGGCAGGTGTATCCGCGAGANNTCTGTTTGGCACTCAATGCACTGACTCTGAATCGCCTCGATGAGGCGCAGGCGGTGCTCAAGGAATGGCAGGCTCGCAGTTCGAATTCGGAAATGCAAGTCTTGGACCTCTATTGGTTGGCGTTTCTTCAGAGTGATCCCGCAGGTATGCAGAAGGAGTCGGCCCGGGGTGCGGGCGCAGATTGGGAGGGTTACTTTCTCTCTGACCAGTCAGACACAGAGGCATACCACGGCCGCCTTCGGGAGGCCCGGGTGCTCACTCACCGGGCGATGGAATGGCGGGGTGTCGACAAGGAGGACGCAGGTCATCTTGAGTTCGCTGGCCTCCTGGAAGTCCTGCTCGGTTACACCGAGCAGGCGAAGCGGGACATTACTGCTGCGCTGAACGTACCAAGAATCGACGATGTACCTATCTGCTGCGCATTGGCGCTTGCTCTATCTGGAGATACCACGCGCGCCGAGTCTATCGCCGCCGAAATGGCGAAGCGAGACCCCCTGGACACGATGATCAAAATGTATTGGCTGCCGACCATCCGGGCGGCGATTCAGCTAAGCCATCACAATCCGGAGAAAGCTGTGCAGGAGCTTGAAGTTACCTCGCGTTTTGAGCTGGCCAATGCTCTGTCTGCTGACCGACCAGCTCCGCTTTTCCCGGTTTATGTGCGTGGGATGGCATTTCTGGCGCTGCGTCAGGGTCGTGAAGCTGCCGCCGAGTTCCAGAAATATATCGACCATCCGGGTGTGGTC
>PMSZ01000431.1 GCA_003168235.1 Acidobacteriaceae bacterium | reverse complement strand
GTGCCGCTACCCTCATAAAGATAACATCGAGCGGGTTTGCGACTGCTGGAACCCGGCCGCGGTCATGGCGGCCACAGCTTCAGGGTTCATCATGAAAGTATTCCAGACGAAAGCGCTGCGCTGGTTCTCCGCCATCAGCATGGTGATGCCGAGATTGATTCCGACAACGTCGACGTCATACCATCCGGTAAGCGGATTGAATGCGTCGATAAAACCATACATCTGCCACGAATTCGGGAAGGCACTCTTGATGTTTCGCAGGACTGCGATGCAACCGGCGGACATAAATGGAAGCGACCCGCCAGTGGCACAGGGAACGACGGAGCCGTCGATGGGACCGATGAGCGGCGGACCTCCCCAGGCAACATAGCCGTTCACGGAATCCGACGAAGTAATGCCCCAAAGGCTGTTGGAATAATCCGAAAATTGACTGGCCAACGACAAACAGAACAGCATGTGCGCCTTTGTGGCCGTGATGGAATTATTGAAGTAGTTGGCGTAAGCGTCCTGTTTGTTGCGAAAGTCGAACCATGCATGCGAGTACTGGTGGATGAAGAGCGGCGCGGTGAGATTCGTAATATAAGTCAAACCCTGGTAAGTAAGCACGGGGCGCGAAAATGCATTCCAGGAACTGGCTGGGATCGGATTCACGGTCGAACCGATGGCCAAAAGATACAGCATCATCAGTTCAGAGTAAGTATCCCAGCGTGCAGTTAGAAATCCGCTCTCCGGCGTCCAACCCTGGGAAAAAGTAGTTCCTCCGTTGAGCATCCACGGCCAGTTGACCTGCTGGTAGAGTTGCGTGGCCATATCAGCAATCTGCTGATCTTGGAAATGTTGCCGGCAGGTGAGAATTCCGCACATCAGGATGGCGGTATCGATCGACGAGACTTCGGAGTCGTATGCCCGCTGACCGGTATTCATATCCACAAAGTGATAGAAGAAGCCGTTTTCGTTCGTCATCTGGAGAAGGAAACTGAGCGTAGCCTGCACGCGCGTTACGATGTCCGAGCTCGCCATATATCCGCGCTGGTCGGCGATGCAGAGCGCGGTGAGTCCGAAGCCTGTCGCGGCAATGCTTGAGACCGTGCTGGCGTCGTTCCCAGCGGCCAGGGCATGGTCCTTGACCTGACCTGTGGTCGGACTGGCCTGCTCCCAGAAATAGAGGAAGATGGCGCGCTCAATTTCGTCCAGAAACTGATCATCGGTCAGCTGAGGTGGACCGGTATTGCCCGGTTGAGATCCTCCGCAAGCCTTACCCATCGCGGCCAAGCCCAATAACGGAGAGAACAACATTGCCTTACTCAATCGCGCCAGCATTTCGCGGCGAGTAAGAGACGGCAGTGGCCCGTGACGATTCATCACCAATAGGGATTATAGCGAGGTGGTGCGATTGACACTTCAGGCTGACCTCCAAAGTGCCCTTGCCGAAAGCCGATTCATGGAATATTTAACAGATTGTCATCAATTATTAACAAATGACAGTTTAGGCTGGCGGGTCACCGAAACATGAACTGGGTCGAACGCTGTTTTAAATCAGGGTTTTGTGTGCGATCTAAACTGCTTATTTCTTCAGGAGAGGAAAACAATGAAACGAATCATGGCTATAGTGCTGTCGATGACGCTCATGACCGGCGCGCTCACAGCGCAGAACCAGTCAGGATCGACTGCGGCAACGACGGCGAAGACTCCACAGGCGAAGAGTCCACAAAAGAAAGCTGTTGCCAAGAAGGCTGAGCCGACAGTTTCGCAACAGCTCGACGAGATGCGCCAGCAGATCAAGCAATTGAGCAATCTCATCGAGAGCCGTGACCAGAAGATCGATCAATTGGAGCAGAAACTGGACAACAGCCAGACGGTCGCGGTTGCGGCCCAGACCAAGGCCGATTCGGCGGTGGCCCAAACGGCCGCTGACGAGCAGGCGGTGCTGGCCCTCAAGAGCGATTTTGCCGACTTCAGGACCGTCAGCATGGGTGGTTCGAACGGCCCGGTTTTGCGGAATACGGTATGGGCGCTCCAGGATCCGTCGCCAATGGGCGAGGACAAAGGGGTCTACAACAAAGACATGGAGAGCCCGATCACGATCCGCTTCAAAGGCATCCACATTACTCCAGGCGGATTCGCCGCTGCCGAATTTGTGCGGCGGTCGCGAGAACTGGGGGCCGATATCATCACTCCGTTCAACTCGTTGACCATGCCCGGCGCTTCGCAGAACAACCTGTCGGAATTCTTCGGCACCGCCCGCCAGTCGCGGCCCACGATCTTTGTCGAAGGCAAACTGAACAACGTCGACCTTTCCAGCTACATCTCGGGTGACTTTTTGTCTTCCGGAACGACCTCCAATAACAACCAAACCAATAGCTACACGTTCCGGCTCCGGCAGGTATGGGGACAAGCCAAGTTTGACAATGGCTGGAAGTTCCTCGCCGGCCAGGCATGGAGCCTGGTGACCGAGAACAAGGTCGGCATTGGTCCCAGCGACGATACGGGCAGAACCAACGATGCCCGGCCGCAGACGATCGACGGACAGTATAACGTCGGCTTCACTTTCGCTCGTCAGTACGGGCTTCGCGTGACCAAGGATTTCGGCACCAAGGTATCGGTCGCTTTCGCCATGGAAAACGCGCAGGGCACGCTTACCAGCCACAACAACTCGTCCAACTACCTGCTCGGCGAAGCGGGAGCCACCAACACTAACAACAACTTCAACGGAACCTATACGGCGAATCCCGCTCCCGATCTCATCGCCAAGATCGCGTTTGATCCCGGCTTCGGTCACTACGAAATCTTTGGACTAGTCGACCGCTTCACCGACCGCGTTTTCCCCTGCGTCGAAAACTACGCCAGCGCCGCTTGCGGCACGCTAAGCGGACCGAGCGCCGTCAACGCCTACAACGCCTCGAAAGAAGGCGGAGGTTTTGGCGCCAACGCCCGCTGGACCTTCGCCAACAAGCACGTTGTGTTCGGATTGCATGGTTTCGGCGGCAGCGGAATTGGTCGTTATGGAACGAGCGGACTCTCCGACCTTTCGATTCACGCCGACGGAACCATCCATCTAATCAAGGGGTTTCAGGGTTTGACTACCCTGGAGTACCACAGCAAGAAGCTTGATCTCTATTCTTACGTCGGGACCGAGTATGCCGGGCGGAGTTACGACTTCGACCAAACATTGAACGGAGGAGCAGGGGAATACGTCGGTTACGGATCTCCCTTCTTCAACAACTACGGCTGCTACACGGAAATTGCTCCCGGCAGCGGCGGGTTTAGTCCAGGAGCGCTCAAGAATTGCACGGGTGATACACGCGCAATCATCGAAGGTACGGCCGGATTCTGGTACAGCCTCTACTCCGGACCCAAGGGACGCTTCCGCTTCGGCACGCAGTATTCTTACGTGACGCGGCAAACCTGGGCGGGCGTCAGCTCCGCTCCCGGAGTCACCCCGGTCACCTACGCCGGGCCCGAAGGCCTCGACGGAATGGTCTTCACTTCCTTCCGCTACTACTTGCCGTAAGGTAAGTGGCAACCCTCGCCCCCAGGCTTCCTTCCGACTGGGGGCGAGGGATTGTTTGTCTTTGCTAAGCTGGGCTAGCTTCGAACTAGAGGTAGTATTGACGCGAAACCAGCGACGCAAGGAATCCAACTGCCATGCTCGATGACCTTCCTACCCACGATGAATCGCTACTTCGATGAGTGACTACTTCAAGGTTCGGATATAAGCCACCAATCCCTTGATTTCTTCGGGCTTCAGCTTATCGCCAAACTCGGGCATCCGGGGTGGCATGCCCTCCGCAATAATGGCTGCCAGATCCGCATCTGATTTTTTCTGCACGTCGGCGCTGCTTAGGTCATGGGCAGCTATTTTCTTTCCGTCAACACCGTGACACATAGCACATTTTGATTTGTAGGTTGCTTGCGCGTCTTGCGCGTGTGCAAGTGACGAAATGCTGAGAACAACGGCGAGCGCCGTTGCCAGAGTCAAAAGCGGGAGGCTAATTTTCTTCATCTTCCAGCTCCAATCGCGGTCTTCTAATCATCATCTGAGGATTGAACCACGCAAACAGCATACGTCAACTGCAAGAATGGACGTTGACGGAAGCATTTTGCGGCCGTCTTATATCGTCACAACTAATCACCGTCACACGCCTGCTCCTTCGAAATGGGCTTCGATTTCTTCCAGAGTTTTTCCTTTCGTCTCCGGCAGAAACGCCACCGCCGTGACAAAGTAAATTACGGTGCAGCCGGCAAAGGCAAAGAACATCGCTGCGTATCCATGCTTGCCGACGGTGGGCAGGAAGATGGCAGCGATCCCAGTCGAAACCGCCTGGTTCAGTAACAGCGCAATACTCATGCCATTCGAGCGAATGCGGGTCGGCATCAACTCCGAGAGCGCCA
>PMSZ01000237.1 GCA_003168235.1 Acidobacteriaceae bacterium | reverse complement strand
GAGCGCGCAGAGTGGTCGACCATTTTGACGCGGTCGAGGGTTTCGCGTCGGCCGTTTCGGCCACTGCGGAATCAGCTCCTGGAGCACTTTTGATAGAAGTCACTCTTTACTCTTACTCTGTATTCTTCTAAGACTTTTTCACATCTCTGCTTCACTTCCCCTGCGGATGACGGCAACTGGCGGCAAGAACCGGAGCGGAACCGGATGAATTATTTAGTTTACCGCCCGGAGAGGAGGGCCGTTGTTTACTTTACGGGCGAATTTCCACAGCGCGACCCCGTGACCGATTAGGAACTTCCCGGCGGCTTCGATCCACGATAGAGTTGGTAGCGATGAGTAGCAACCCGAATCGCCTTGAACCTTGTGTTGAACGGCGAGCGGCGCAGCGTTTTGAAGTGCACCTGCCGCTGACCGTTCATTACGAGGGACGCGCCGTGCCGGGATTTATTCAGGATTTGAGTGGGCGCGGGATTTTCTTTTTCGCCGAGGCCGCGCTGCCGGAAGGCGCGATCGTGGAGTTGACCTTCAACATGCCGTCGGAGATTACGCTGGCGGAAAACATGCCGGTGCGATGCCGCGGACGGGTGCTGCGTTCGTCGGCCTCGCCGACATCCGGTCAACCTCTGACCAATCAGTCTTTGGCCAATCAGCGAACCGGGATTGCTGTGCGATTCGATTCTTACAACTACCTGCCAGCGGACGAACCGATCGCTCCGTTCGTTCGCGTTTCGGCGGCCGGCGGCTCTGGTGTTTCCGGCTCCATTCCGCGCTAAGCGCTCGTTCCTGACACTCGCTCCCGACAACTGATGGGTTCACTCCGCAGGAAGGGTGACCACCGCGCCCCCGACGGCCGGAGGCCTTTTTCGCGTTCGCAGTAAGAGGTAAGCGGGGTAACTGAGCGCCAGCAGTGTCAAGGTGAACAAGGCATCCTTGAGGTCACCGACAACGGTCGCAATAAGAAACGCGGCTGAGACGAGCAGGACGCCGAGATTCGTCCAGGGATATCCCCAAATCTTGAACGGCCGGGGCAGGTTCGGTTCGCGCATGCGCAATGCGAACAAAGCGCAGAACCCGGACAGATAGACAACCACGAACAAGACCGAGGACATGGCGATGAGGGTTTCAAACCCACCGCTGAGAATGAGGGCGACGCCGGCGAGCGTGCCCAGCAATAAAGCGGTTGTCGGAGTTCCACCAAGGTTGACCGAGGCTACGCGGCGGGGCAACAAACCATCGCGGCTCATGCCGAAAAGAATGCNNATCGACACGATCAGGATGACCTGCTTACCGCGGGATCCGAAGATGGCCAAGGCGGCATCGGCTGCGGGCATTTGAGAAGCGCCCAACCGGTTCATGGGCAGAATGTGAAGCAGAGCGGCATTCATGAGCAGATAGATCGCGATACAAGCTATAACGCCGCTGATCGAGGAACGCGGCAGATTCTTGACTGGATCTTTATCTTCCTCCATAAAGTAGATGGCGCCGTACCAACCGTCGTAGGTGACGATAACGGCTTGCATGGCGATGAGGAGCGCGAGGAGAAGGCTGCCGCGCGGCAGGAGATGAGCGACCGGCACGGAGGCGGCGGCGCCACTCGGGGAAATCGCGAAACATGCGATCACAAAAACGGCCAAGGCCAGCACCTTCACCAGACTGGTTAGCTCTTGCGTACGGCTGCCCGCGCGCAGGCCGAGCCAATTGAGCAAAGTGAGCAGGGTTAGTCCGGCGATGGCAATAAGTTTGACGTTTCCGCGGAGCGCAGGCTGGAGTTCGGCGACGAATTCTCCGAAGGCGATGGCCAAAAAGGCGAGAGAGGCCGACTGCACGAGCCAATCGCAGCAGCCGACCAGAAACCCACCGTAATCGCCAAAGGCGCGGCGAGAATAGACATACCATCCACCGGCTTGCGGCAGCATGGTTCCGAGTTCGGTGACTGAAAGGGTACAGAAGAAGGCGTAAAGGCCTCCCACGAGCCAAACCGCCATCACCAGAGCTGAACTCTGCAATCTGGCAGCTATCTCGCCGGGAGTGCGCAGGATACCGACGCCAACCGTATTGCCTATGATGACGGCGATTCCGAAGCCAACGCCGAGAATGCGCAGCAGGTGGCCTTTGGTGCGCGCCGGAGGGCGTGAAGTTGTGGCGGCGAGCGGCGCGGGGTCCAGACCAGAGGTTAGAGACATCGGTGCGCGCCATTATAGACTGCAGGCGGGGCGAGGATTCGGAGCGATTCGGGGCCGTCTTTCCAGGCCTTCTTTCCAAGCGATGGGCTTTGTCTTACAATTAGGCAACCCCAGCAGCCTGGCGGGTTTTCTGGCCCAGTTCGAAAGCCCAGGCAAAACCTGCCGCCTTGTCTGTGGTCCAAAATAGATTACGAAGGTCATTTGGCGTCGTAGCGGGAAGTTCGTAGCATGACAATGAATACCGAGAAGATCGTCATGCCCGGGATCGCCGTCGCCCTCATCACCGAGGACCGCGAACAATCCGTCGTACTTCGCAGCCGCCTTGAAAGCACGAATCTCGCCCGTACGGTATTGAGTCACGTCGGGGTTCCAGCAGGGCCGAGCGACGCTATTCTGAGGCAGTTGCAGGACCAGCACGCCGAAGTGGTGCTGGTGGATATCGATCCGCAGAACCCGCACCGGGCCATCCGCACGATTGAACTGATCCACGCGAACATTTCAGAAGTTACAATTTTTGCCGTTGGTGATATAAACCAGCCCACTAACATCGTTTCCGCGATGCGCGCCGGAGCGCGCGAATTTCTCGATCGCGCCGCGACTCGAGAGGCGCTGATCGAAGCTTTTACCCGATTTTCCGCCACCTTGAGCCGAGCACAACGGAGTTCAACCAAGGCGCGCGTTCTGACTTTTCTGAACGCCAAGGGCGGAGCCGGCACGACCACCACCGCGGTCAATACCGCCGTCGCACTGCAAGAGACGCACGGCCGCGTGGTGCTGGTCGATTTCGCTCCACTCGGCCACGCGGCGTTGCAAATGAACTTGCGGCCGCAATTCACGCTGATCGATGCGCTGCAGAACCTCCACCGCATGGATGGTTCGCTGCTCGACGGCCTGATGACGCCTTATCGTAACGGCCTGCATTTGCTGGCCGGCGCCCAGCAGCCGCATAACAGTGTTCCGACGGCATCGGAATTGGCACGTCTGTTTGACCTGCTGGTTGGGCAATATAACTTTGTGGTGGTCGATGGTTCGGGGCGCATGGATGGCACCATGCAGATGATCTGCGACCTTTCGAACGCGGTGCTGCTGGTAGCGCAAACCGATGTCGTTTCTCTGTGGAGCGCCGGCCGCATTAACGCGTTTCTGCAAGAAGGCGCGAGCCGCGAGCGCGTGCGAATGGTATTGAACCGTTACAAAAAGATCCCTGGATTTACCGACGAAGACGTGGAGAAATCCACGAATTGCAAGGTGCTATGGAAGGTGCCCAACAACTTCCAGGTCGTGGGACCAGCGATCGACAAGGGCAGCCCGGTGGCCGCGCAGGGAAATCATGATCTGGGCCGCTCGTATCAGGGGTTAGCCGCAGTACTCGCCG
>PMSZ01000447.1 GCA_003168235.1 Acidobacteriaceae bacterium | reverse complement strand
TTGCAACCGACGAAACAGATGTTGGTGAAATTGATATTGCGGTTGACCACGTAACTCACGATGTTGCCTACCAGGTCGCGTCGTAACGTATCGGCTGCGACCAGCAGTGCGAGCAAGTCCTGGCCTTCGCAATTCGCCAGCGCCGAACGCTCATCGTCCGCCAGGCGCACGCCGTCCTGCTTTTCCAAGACCCGTTCCAGAGGATCCCGGATCGCCGCGGAAGCTGAAGGCACAACTTCCTCCCAGGTCAGCGCGCGGAATTGTTCGAGTTCGAAAAGCTGTTGAGCCATAACGTCTCCTATCGAAACAGGTCGTTCTTCGCCGGACGAATCAACGACCTCGCGCCACCGCTTCCGCGGCGGTTCTCGTGGAAGTAAGCATAACCGCGAATGATGCAGGCTGGAGTGCCCGCCAGTTTGCCGCACACCAGTCCCGCCGCNNCACGCCAATTCGTCGGCCACCGCCTCTATCGTCGCATGCAGCGGATAACCGTGCGCATCGCGGCGTCCACGATAGTCGACCAGCGGACGCATCCCAGCAACCCCGATTGCCACTTCGGTCAGACCCTCACGCCACGGACGTCCGAAACTGTCGCTGACGATGACGGCAAGATCGATCCCAGCTTTCTTTCTTATCTCCCGCCTCAACTTTGCCGCGGAACCGTCCGGATTCGCCGGCAGCAATACAGCGCACTGCCCGCCATCCACGTTCGAAATATCGACACCGCTGTTAGCGCAGATCAAACCGTGCTTGGTTTCAGTAATCAGCACTCCCCGCTTTCGCCGCACGATCCGACGACTTTCGCGCACCGCCAACTCAGTGACACGCGCGTCAAGGCCGTAGCGCGTGGCCCACCTCTTCGAAGCCACCGATGGCCGGACCTGATCCAGAGCGACGATTGCGCCTTCCGCCTTGGAGACGATTTTGTGCTTCACGACGAGGATGTCTCCATCCTGGAAGCGGAGCCCCGAGCTTTGCGCCGAGACCAACAGCATCTCGGTCAGCGAATCTCCCGCGCGAACCTCCCCTATGACCGGCAGCGGAAGAACTCGAACTTCGCCCGCCGCGCGCTCACCGCTCCGCGAGCCCATACACCCGTCCCCGTCCGGCAAGGTTCCAGCTTCGCACCAGCTTCTGCGACCGTCGATTACCACTGGCGTTCGCCAATTCGTCGAGATCTTCAGGGCGATCGACATCCCGCGCAATTCCCGGCAGTTCGAGTACAACGCAGGCCAGGCCAGTCGCTTTCGCCGCGGCGAGGTGCGGCAAGAAGCTGTCATTGCCGAAGCGCAGCGGAAACAAATCGCCCGGCGATCGCCATGCTGCGTTGGTCCCTCGTCCCGCCGCATCCGGAACGAGCACACTCCCCGCCGCCGGAGCGCGGGCGACGATCTGCTCCAATTCCGCCCTGTCGATCAACGGAATATCGGCCGGAATCACCAACGTGTTTTCCGCTCCACCTGACGTGCACGTTTCGGTTGCCATCGCGATGGCGCCGGTTTCTCCGGAGTTGTCATCAGCGATGACGTCGAAATTGAAACGCGCCGCGAGACCTCGTCCAAACGAATCGCTCGTCACCACGGCCACCGGCGACCGGCCTGGCCAACTCGCCAGGGTTTCAAGCACGTCTTCACACATGGCCTGCGCCAGCGCGAAGCGTTCTTCCGGAGCGAGAACGGCCGACAGTCGCTGTTTAGCGTTGGCGAGAATCTTGACCGGAACCAGAATCATGCGCGCTCCGATTCCGCGCGTGGCGGAGGCTGCTTAGCCGCGCCTAATACGCTCTTTGCCAATGCGACCCTGTCTCCCGGCTTCTGCATAATGGTCGGAGTGCAGTGAACACGCAGGCCTGTCTTTCGCAAGGATTCGGCGGCCGCCGCGTCGGAAGAATCGACCACCAGAAGACCGAGAAAGTCGCGATAGCAATCGCCAACGCCGGCAATCGAAACTGCGAAGCCCTGCGCCGCCATCAGAATTCCCGCAGGTCCGGTGACTGCGTTCGCGCCGACGATAGGGCTCACGGCCGCAATGCGAGAACGGTTTTCGCGCAGCGCTTCGCGAATTCCCGGTAGGGCGAGAATCGGTCCAATGCTGGTAATCGGATTGCTCGGCGCAAGCAATACGAGATCGGCCGAACGAATGGCTTCGATCACCCCCGGCGCCGGTTTTGCCTCGGCCGCCCCGGCGAATCGGACCGATTCGACCGGGTCCTGATACCAGCGCTGGACGAAATATTCTTCAAAACTCAAATCGCCCACCGGAGTCAGGACCCGCGTCTCCACGCGCGAATCGCTCATCGGCAGAATGCACGCCTTGACGCCAAGCCTGGTTGCGATTTCGGACGTGGCTTCACTGAGGGTTTTGCCCTCGGCGAGCAGCTTGGATCGAAAAATGTGCGTGGCCAGATCGCGATCGCCAACGTTAAACCAGATCGGTTGTCCCAGTTGCCCCATCGCGTTCTGGCAAAAAAATGTGTCGCCCTTTACGCCCCAACCGCGCTCCTGGCTGAGTTTCCCAGCCAGCATGTAGATAATGGAGTCGAGATCGGGCGCCGTGTACAGGCCCCACCACACCAGGTCGTCGCCAGTATTGACGATGATCGTCAATTCTTCCTGCGGAGCAACCTGCCGCAATCCATCGACGAACTTCGCGCCACCCGTGCCACCCGTCAGAACCGTGATCATGCAGCCCTCGTCTTTCGCGCGTAGCCCTCAGCATCAGCGGCGGAACGAACGCTTTGTTGCAGCAAACTCTCGTACGATTCCGAAAAGTGCGTCGAGAATTGTCCTGTGAATTCGGGATAAACCGGTAACCGCTGCCGCATCTCAAATCCTTTTGCCTCGGTCCGCTGTCGCAAGTCGTTCAGATGCGGCCACGGCTTCTCGGGATTGATGAAATCTGGCGTCAGCGGCGAAACTCCGCCCCAGTCATTGATTCCGCCATCGAGCAGATCGGCATAGTGCGGGTCGGAAAGATTTGGCGGCGCTTGAATGTTCATCGCCGGCATCATCAGTCGCGCCACGGACAGGGTGCGCAGCATGTCTTCGCAATCCGGTTCGGGCCAGTGCGCCATCGGCGTTCCACTCTTCGCGCGGAAGTTTTGCACGATCACCTCCTGAATGTGACCATACTTCTCGTGCAAGTCGCGGATCGCGATCAGCGCATCCACACGTTCTTCCAGCGTCTCGCCAATTCCAATCAGAATTCCGGTAGTAAAAGGAATTTTCTGGCGGCCTGCGTCCTCGATCACGCGCAGGCGTTTCGCCGGGTCTTTGTCCGGAGCATTGTCATGCGCCGCGCCTTTCGCGAGCAAACGAGCGCTGGTCGTTTCGAGCATCAGCCCCATACTCGGAGACACGCGCGACAAGCGTTCCAGCCACTCCGCGCTCATTAGTCCGGGATTGGGATGCGGCAGCAAGCTCGATTCGCGAAGCACCATCTCGCACATCGCTTCCAGATAATGCAGCGTGGACTTGTACCCGAACCGCCGTAGCGTCTCACGCATCTCAGGGAAAAGCAGCTCGGGTTTGTCGCCGAGACTGAACAGCGCTTCGGTGCATCCCATGCGTTCTCCCGCACGCACTACTTCCATGACCTCATCGGGCGTCATCGTATGTGCGCCGGCTTCGCCCGGATCGCGACGGAAGGTACAGTAGCCGCAATAGTCGCGGCAAAGATTCGTAAGCGGCAGAAATACTTTGCGGGAATATGTAATGACAGGCGCTTTAAATTTCGCCCGAACGGCCTGCGCAGCGGAAAGAAGCGCTGGCAGATCTGCGTTGTCCGCGCGCAGCAAAAGGCAAGCGGCTTCGCGGGAAATCGGCTCCGCGGCGGCGTTTTCCAATGCAGCGATTGCAGATTCGGCGGTTGCCGAAGAACTGTTCATGCGTCGTTACCCGTCTGCTCGTTTCAGTGGCTCTTGGAATCCGTAATGCGTTCGATGATGGCACTCATCATAACGGCAGTGCCCGTATCTCGATGGTGTTAATTTAGCGCAAAACCATGCGGGACGATATGATTCAAGGCGGCATTAATTGAACGTACAGAAGGGAAGCGCCGGTTTCCTGCATGGGCCTCAACGCGAACGATTTCCGCAAGGCGATGGGCAGCTTCGCCACCGGAGTCACGGTCATCACCGTTGATCAGGAGGGCGAAGTCCACGGCATGACGGCGAATGCCTTCACGGCGGTATCACTCGATCCTGTGCTGGTGCTGGTCTGCGTCGACCATCAGGCGCGGACGCACGCTCATCTGCAAGCGCGCAAACGTTTTGGCGTGAACGTGCTGCGCCGCGATCAGCAGGCAATTTCCGAGTATTATGCCGGGCCGGCCGAAACCCATCAGCATGCGGAAGCTGCGGGAGCGCGCTTCGATCGCACCGCCCAGGGCACGCCCGTGTTGCAGGGAGCTCTGGCTTATCTTGAATGCCGCTTGCATTCAGCGCAACCAGCGGGCGACCACACGATTTTTATCGCGGAAGTGGAACACGTTGAAGCGCGGGGAGGCGAACCGCTTCTATATTTCCGCAGCCAGTACCGCTAAGGTCAGAGGTTAGAGGTGAGATTGCAGAAGTTAAGAACAGCAGAAGTTAAGAACATTAGGACCGCGGTTTTTCACCTCTGCAATCTGACCTTCGACCTCTGCCCTTATTTTCCCATTACCAGCTTGGCGATCGTCGCCAACTGCATGTTCGACGTGCCTTCGTAAATCTTTCCGATCTTCGCGTCACGCCAGTATTTCTCCACCGGATAATCTTTCGTGTACCCGTACCCGCCGTAGATTTCTATGGCGAGCGAGGTCACGCGCTCGGCCACTTGCGAGGTGAAGAGCTTAGCCATGGCGGCTTCTTTCACAAAATTCACGCCCGCGTCTTTCATGCGAGCGGCGTTGTAAACCATCAAGCGCGCCGCTTCGATTTCGGTTGCCATCTGCGCGATCTGAAACTGAATACCCTGAAATTCCGCGATCGGCTTGCCGAAGGCTACGCGCTCCTGTGAATATTTCGCCGCATATTCCCACGCGCCGCGGGCTACGCCCAGCATCTGCGCGCCATTTCCTATGCGCCCTTCATTCAGCGTCTCGATGGCGATCTTGTAGCCTTTGCCGACTTCGCCGAGGACATTTTCTTTGGACACCCGGCAATCTTCCAAAATCAGTTCGCAGGTTGACGATGCGCGGATTCCTAGCTTGTCTTCTTTCTTGCCAACGGTAAATCCCGGAAAGTTTTTCTCGATCAGGAACGCCGTGATCCCCTTGTATCCCTTCGCCGCATCGACGGTTGCGAACAAGATAAACAATCCAGCTTCTTTGCCGTTGGTGATCCAGAGCTTGCGGCCATTGAGCACGAAGTCGCTGCCCTTGAGTTCGGCTTTGGTTTGCAGCGCGAAGGCGTCCGATCCCGATCCCGCTTCACTTAGCGCGTAGGCCCCCAGCGTATTTGCCGCTAAGTTTGGCAGATAGCGCTTTTTCTGCTCTTCACTGGCCCAGCGCAGAAATGCATTCGCCACCAGCGTGTTCTGCACGTCGACGATCACACCAGAAGACGCATCGGCCCGCGAAAATTCTTCCACCGCTAAGATTGCCTCAAAAAATTTGCCGCCCGCTCCGCCGTATTGCTCGGGAATCTCGATGCCCATCAGTCCGAGCTGGAAGAACTGTTCAAGCAGGCCGTGATCGAACACCGCCTTTTCGTCCATTTCCCTGGCCAGCGGACGAATCTTGTCCTCCGCAAACCGGCGCACGTTATCACGGAACAGGATTTCGTCTTCGCTGAGAGTGGTGAGCGGCGCGGGATTCGATAGCTGCAGAGTTTCCGGCATCAGAGACCTCAATTCCAGGGGCGCGAACCGTCGCGTCCACCATGGTTGAAACAGAAATGGTTGAACTAGAAATTGTAGCAGCAGGAACCGGCTCTATTTCGGCATCAGTTCCGCCACAGTGATCTGATCGGCTTTGCGCAATTCGGGAAAGAGCCACGCCCACAGGCCGATTACCACCAGAGTCCCGATTCCTCCCAGCACCACTGCCGGAACGGTGCCGAACCATTGCGCCGTCAGTCCGGACTCGAATTCTCCCAGTTCGTTCGATACTCCGATAAACAGCATATCGACGGCATTGACGCGACCGCGCATTTCGTTGGGAGTTGCAATCTGAATCAGCATCGAGCGGATGATGACGCTGACCATGTCGGCCGCGCCCGTCATGAACAATGCGATCAGCGACACGACGAGGCTGTGCGAAATTCCGAAGACAATGGTGAACACGCCGAACCCGGCAACCGCAAACAGCATGGTAAGTCCAGCGCGTCGTCGAATCGGATAGTGCGCGACCACAATCGCCATCAAGGTAGCGCCGACTCCCGGAGCGCTCCGCAGCAGGCCGAGTCCCCAGGGTCCGGTGTGCAGAACGGTTTTCGCGTAGACAGGCAACAGCGCTACCGCTCCGCCCAGCAGCACGGCGAACATGTCGAGCGAAATCGAGCCGAGAATCAGCTTCTTCTCTCCAATGAAGCGAAAGCCCGCCAATATGGTGCGGAGACTTACGGGTTCACGGCTGACTGGTTTGCCGGCCGCTTCCTGCAGCGTTGGCAATAGGCGGATGCGCAAGGTGAGGGCGGAAGAAAAAATGGACGCAGCTACGGCGAGAGCATAAACGCCTTCAGGGCCGCGAAAGAGCGCGTAGGCGACTCCTCCCAGTGCTGGACCGGCGATGCTTGCGACCTGAAAGGTGCTGGCGTTCCATGCGACAGCGTTGGCGAAGTGTTCTTCGGGAACCAGTTGCGGCAGAATCGCACGGCTCACCGGAAAACTGAAACTGCGGCAGACCCCGACTATGATCAGAACCACGTAGATCGAGTGAACCGACCGCGGAGCGCGCCAGCTGATCCCGAGCAGTAGGGCCGAGCAGAGGCCGTATCCTGCGTAACACCACATCAGCAGCTTGCGCCGGTTAAAGATGTCGGCCGCGTGTCCAGCGAAGAGAAACAGCAGAAACCCCGGCGCAAACTGCGCCAGCCCAACATATCCGAGATCAAGCGGACGGTTGGTGATTTCATAGACTTGCCATCCAACCGCAACTGACTGCATCTCGAGCGCAACCACGATAAAGAAGCGCGCGAACGTGTACGAGCGAAAGTTGGGATAAGTAAACGCCACTCGCCCGGCAAGGCGAGGGTCTTTGGTGGTGAGCATTCCTTTATTACTTTGCCACAAAGGACCGTCCGAGTAGTCGTTGGTCGCATGCTCCGAAGGGAACGACTCACTCTTTCATCACATTGTCCTGTGAGCGCCATCACAGACAGAACCGCCGTCTCTGCGTAACAATGCATCGATACCAGTGCAGCTCTGCTCCTTGACAACTGAAAAATAGCGCCGAGGCGGCTAAGTGCTTATTTAAGAAGACTTTGATATAACTCCCTTATTATCAAAGACCGAAGCAAGAATTTCCCCCTAACCCAATGATTCCATTAGACCAGGGGGGAGGGGGGTACCCGTAACCAGGTGATAAACATACCTGTGAAAACCAAAACGGCCCTTTATCCCGTCACACTCCTCTCGCGTGAGTTTCACGAACACTTTTACCGGCGATTAATCAGCGAAGCCACATACCCGGCTCCAAAGCCGTTGTCGATGTTCACTACGCTGACGTTGGAGGCGCAGGAGTTCATCATTCCCAGCAGTGCGGCGAGGCCTTCGAAGGCAGCTCCATAACCGATGCTTGTGGGAACGGCGATTACAGGCACTCCGACCAGGCCTCCGACCACGCTGGGAAGAGCGCCTTCCATGCCGGCGCAAACAATGATGACGCGGGCCTTTGCCAGCGCCCGGCGATGCGCCAACAGGCGGTGGATGCCGGCGACTCCGACGTCGTAGATGTGCTGGACCTCGTTGCCCATGAGTTCGGCAGTAACCACGGCTTCTTCGGCTACCGGGATGTCGCTGGTTCCGGCAGAGACGACGGTGATGACTCCCTTGCCGTAGCGCTTGCGGTCGCGGTGGAGAACGATGGCTCGGCTCAGCGGACGATACTCGGGGAGCGCGGATTTCTTGAATCGCGCGTTCTTGGATGAGGCGCTCGGCGGCACCGCAAATTCCGCCACTACGGCGGCGTATTGGGCTTCGGTGGCACGAGTGGCGAGGACGTTTCTGTTGTGGGTCGCGAGGCGGCTGAAAATGCCGGCTACCTGTTGGGGCGTTTTGCCTTGGGCGAAGATAACTTCGGGTATTCCCTGGCGGAGGGCGCGATGGTGGTCGAGCTTCGCATAGCCGAGGTCTTCGAACGGCAGATGACGCAGGCGCTCAATGGCTTCGTCGGGAGTGAGACGCTTGCTCCTGACCTGGTCGAATATCTTCCGTAGAGATTGGGAATTCATGGGCGCGCAGTCCATTTTAGACGGTTGGGGCCCGTGTGGGGCCAGGGCGGCGACCGAGCGCCGCGTGGACACCCCGAGGAACACAGGAAATCGCCCGCGATTCTCCTGGAAAAAGTAACTATTTTCAGTTACTTACGTAGATTACTTCAGTGGTTCAACGTCCTTTGGATAGATTGCCCCAGCCCCCGGCGCAACCTATAATCTCAGTACTCTGGTTCTGGATTCTCTGGCAGGTGCTCGGGGTGTAGGCCCTGGAGGTAAGCGTGTCTTTTGGCCGATCTCTTGAGGTGGCCGGTCTTAACCCGCATGTCTAAACGCCTGCAAATCACGACGATGGCCAGCTTGACCGCGACCTTCTTTCTCTCCACATTCTTCCTGGCGACCTTCGCATCGGCGCAATCAGGGGCGATCACGTCGACGACCGACGAGTCTGGACGCAAGGTCTGGGTAAATGACGAGAATTCTGCGGGATCGAAGACTGAAGGTTCCGCGAACGTGTCCACTGCACGGTCTCCCTTGATGTATTGGAGCGTGACCGAACACCGCTTCAAGCCTGTCCCAACCAACGGCGCGGTGATGCGAGCGGCGCGGTCGGCGGCTTCGGAAGTAAACAACTACTTCGACGGCAAAGGGCAGACCCATGCGACCGCGAACCGCACGTTTACGCAGCAGGACATCGATGCCGCCATTGACGCGGCGGCGGAGCGACACCATGTCGATCCGAGCCTGGTGCGGTCGGTGGTGAAAGTGGAATCGAACTTCAATCCGAATGCGGTGTCGCGCAAGGGCGCGATGGGCCTGATGCAACTGATGCCTTCGACGGCGCGGTCGCTGAATGTGGTGAATCCGTTCGATCCGGAGCAGAACGTGGACGCGGGCGTTCGGCATCTAAGAAAGCTGTTGGATAGCTACGGCGGCAATGTGCGGCTGAGCCTGGCGGCTTATAACGCCGGCTCGGGAGCGGTAGCGCGCAGTGCCGGTGTTCCGCATTTCAAAGAAACGCAGGACTACGTTCGGCGCATCACCGGCCTTTACCAGGGCGGCGACACGGGACCGTATGTCATTGGCAGCTCAGCACATGAACCGGTCCGCGTGGAACGGGATGCGCGCGGTGTGCTGCGTATCAGCAACACGGAGTAGGCGGCAGCAACTTCGCCGTTTGAGTTGGGTTGTTATTGTGAGCGCTGACGGGCGCAGATGCATAAGTCCCTTGCCTCGCTCAGGATGACAACGGTTTTTGTAGAGCAACGCTCTGATAGCGCGGATGGTTTTGACGAGACGCTATTGCGTGACTGGCAAGTAGGCAATCAGCTGTGAAGACCCAGGATTCTACGACCCTAACTCGAGGCGGCCACGCCTTTCGCTTTGGCGTAGCGCTCTTGCTGACCCTGATGCCGCTCGTTTCTGCTTCAGCCCGCATCCATCACAACGACCATTGGGCCCGTCAGGAGTTCGCCAAAGCGGACCGCATGCGCGAAGCGCTGAACG
>PMSZ01000294.1 GCA_003168235.1 Acidobacteriaceae bacterium | reverse complement strand
GGTCCGTTCCGCCAACCGACGTCAGGTAGGCGTTGTCCGCCGGCCAGATTGATCCACCGATTTGCCAGCTTTCATGGTCGCCGGCTGCATCGAACAGATTCTGACCCTGCGCCGCAAACTCCTCGAAAATCGGGTTCAGAGTTTTAGGATCGGCAGGGCTCCAGTACCACGAGCTGCTCAATTGCGCATTCAGCGGCTTGGCCGTCGCCATCGCATTGAAAATGGCCGAATCGGTCGAGCCGATATACATCACCAGGCTCGACATACCAGGTGCCATGCCGAGTGCTTGCGTCATATCGATGGTCTGCTCGGTGTCGTCACAACCTTGCGACGCCAGGCAGCTCGTAGGAGTACCGTCCACCGAGGTGAGAGTGACTGGAACGCTTTCGGTCTGACCGACGTTCTTGTAGTAAGTGTTCAAGTCGGCCAAATCGGTGCCGTAATACTCCAGCAAGCCGAGCGACTGACCGGTGCCGGTGAGCGCGGTTCCCTCGTAGTAGGCCGCGCGCATGTCGCTGCCGAGGAAAGACTCCTCAGGGCCGGAGCCGACAGTCGCGTTGGACCGCGCCTTGGCTGCGGCCGCATCCCGGTGAACGAGGTTAGGACGCGGAATCGAATAGTTATCCAATCCCGAGATGTGCCAGAGCTGAATTGGCAGGTTGACCGTTGGCTCGCGATCGGGAGCGTAGAAGGTGCGGTTTTCAGTGGGGTGCTGGTAGAGACCCATCTGCACGTGGAAAGCCTTCTCAATGTTGCCCACCGTACCGGTGACCTGCACGAGCATGCGGTTGCGGGAGCCGCTGGTTACGGTAAACCCATTTTCCTGCGCAAAACGAGTCACAGCCTCGTAATCACTCTGGCTGGGACCAAATCTCGCGGTAAATTCTTCCACCGTCAGGAACTGCCGATAGGACGGGCTGGAGGGGTTGTAGAGTTCCTGCAGAAAATTCTCCAGTTCCGGTTGATGGCGCAGCGCCAGACCGATACCGATGTGCATGGATTGTGTTGCGGGGAGCCGGCCCACCGACTTGGCTTCGCCACTCACGACTGCATCGCGCGTGTGCCGAGTCAGCAGCGACTCCGCCCGCGCTTGGGAAACGAGACTCACGACCGACACGATCGCAACGACCGTGAGAAAGACCACACGTACTCTTCGAATCATAACTTCTCCTTTTTTGGTAGCAACCTGGAAGATCCTTCTGGCGAAGGAGGAATCTGCATCTCGGCTTTCGGGGCCGGCCCAAGTCTACACTGCTTCTTCTTCTCGCAACAGTGTGAAAGATTTTGCAGCATTCCCGACCGAAAAAATTATTTTGCGTGGCGTGGAATACCGCGGAACGGACTGACGAACGCTCCAAGCGCGAGTTTAACGATCGATCCCGAACCGTTCGAGCGTTGTCGCGCTCGGATTATCCCATCTGCGCCGAGTGGCGCGCGGCGCCGTGTTTCTTGGCGGCTTCCAGACGCAGCATCAGCATGTAGAGCACGATGCCGACGTTGACGGCAATGATGGCCCAGGCGAGCCATGTTGGGTGACGTAGCAGATCGGCCACCTCGAATGGAATGTAGATGGAACCGGAGGCGATGGCCATCCATTCAGCCCAGGGGCGTACGTACCACAATCCATAAGCTTCAATGAATCGCAGGATGACATAAACCGATGCAACCACAGCGATCTTCCACAGCCGCACGTCGCTCAGCCGATAGACCAGGTCGATGAAAACTCCAACATAGTGGTGGTGAGGATTGACGCGGCAAAACTCGAGGAAACTTTCCGCCACTCCCCAGATATCCTTGTGCCGCATGGAAAACACACCGAGACCAGCGAGCACGACGACCATCCCTTTCGAGAACTCAAGCGTCGCCACAGTGCGAACGCCTCTAATGTGCGCCGGATCGTCGATTCGGGGATGCGGAATTCCGTGGAGCATGTTGGTCCTTAATGCAGAATACAGCAGGAGCGGAGCCTCAACCTTGCTGGCGCACATTGGCGCGTAGTTCCTCGACAATCTCCAGAGCGGCTTTATGCGCAGCTTCGCCTTGCGTTACGTCGAACGAAATCGCGCCCACGCGGGCATGTCCGCCGCCCCCGTAGCGTTCGCAGACGCGCGCCAGGTTGACCGTCGGCTCACGTTTTGACCACGGATTCGAACCCACCGAAACCTTGACCCGGAAAGAACTCTTGCTCAGCCCAACGCTGTAGATCGAGTCGGGATGCAGATAGTACGGAATGAATTTGTTGTAGCCCTCCAAATCGAGATCGGTGATGTCGAAATAAATCGTCCCGTCTTTTTCTTCGGCGCGTTCGCGCAAGATTCCCATCGAACGCTCATGGCGTGCCAGCAGCGGTGGCAGGACGGCGGTAACGAACGGTGCCTCCAGAATCTCGGCCAGAGGTTGGTAGGCAAGCAGTGGAATCATGGTCTTCACGAAATTGCGATCTGTAGACGCTTCAATCGCCATGGTCAGCTTCATTGCCGGAGCTTTCATTTCCACCGCCGACTTGGCGTCTTCGTACATGGCGCCATCCACAATGTCGGCCCACTTCACCAGTTCTGCGACCGGCTTGCGATTGAACCCAAAGCTCTCTTCCGCCACCATCGCGATGAAGCTGGTGCAAGATTTGAAATCCGGATCGTAGAACTTGCGGTTGCTCTGGTCCTGCTCGAAATGCGCCGCGTCGGTCGGCGACAAAAAAGCGCTCTCGTGGTGATCGAACCACCAGGTGATGCGGGGTGAACTGGAATACTTGAAATCGACTATGGCATTCTCGTCGCCGTCGAACTGGTCCTCGTCGAAAAGCGAGCCGGCGCGATGCAGCAAACCGGAGTAAACAAACTCCACATCGCCGCGAATTCGTTCCTTGTAAAAACGCGAAAACAGAGCAGCCGAGCACGCCCCGTCGAAACACTTGTCGTGATA
>PMSZ01000532.1 GCA_003168235.1 Acidobacteriaceae bacterium | reverse complement strand
GGCTTTTCCTTTGCTCCCCCTTCTTTCTTCGGAGCCAGAATCAAATGCAGGGTATTGCCTTCCTGCCGCGGACGAAACTCCACCAATCCTTTATTCTCCACGTCTACAATCAGGCGTTCCAGAATCTGCCGGCCCAGGCTTTGCCGCGTCATTTCCCGTCCGCGAAAGAAGATGGTCGCTTTTACCTTGTCTCCTTCGTCAAGAAAACGCAGCACGTGGTTCTTTTTCGTTTCGTAATCGTGGTCGTCCACATTGATACGAAACTTCACTTCCTTGACCGTGATCGTCTTTTGTTTCTTCTTCGCTTCGCGCTCGCGCTTTTCGTTCTGGTACAGGAATTTCCCGTAATCCATGATGCGGCAAACCGGAGGTTGCGCCGTCGGGGAAATTTCCACCAAATCCAGGTTTCGTTCGCGGGCCAGTTTCAGCGCTTCAAAAGGAGCCATCACGCCAATCTGCTCCCCTTCGTCCCCGATCACGCGAACTTCGCGTGCTCGGATGCGCTCATTCATGCGGATAAAACGCTTGTCGATACTGTCCTCCGTACTGCTATCTGCTTATCTGACAGACTGATCTGACCGAAAAAAAGATGGCTTAAAAAGTATAGCATGCACCCATCAGCGATGCCCTTTACAGGCCCGGCCAAGCGCAATATGGCCGGTTTTCTGCTACTCACACTTGCGCCGGCACTATCCCGCCACCACGTCAAATGGCCGCATCATTTCATTGTCCTCATGCTCCAGCAAGTGGCAATGCCACACGTACCGTCCTTTGAAGCCCTCGAACCGTGCAATGATCCGCGTTACCATTCCCGGCGCCGCTCGTACCGTGTCTTTCCATCCCATCTCGCCCGGCTCCGGAGGCGTAACTGGCGCCAGATATCGAATCTCGTTCTTGGTCCAGTAGTCGGCGATGCTCAACGTCCGTCGATCCAGAATCTGAAACTTCACCAGATGCAGGTGAATCGGATGCGCGTCGTCCGTCGTGTTAATCAGGTTCCAGATCTCGACCGAGTCGAGCACCGGGTTCTCCGTCACTGGTGCACTCCAGTGCGTGTTGTTCAATAACATGTGCACTGGCTTCTGCACCAGGTCCTGGATCTCCACCAGCGCCAGGTTTCGCGTCTTCACCGCCGCGCTCTCCGGGATCCTCGGCACCGGCCGCAGCGCCTGCGGCATCGCGCTCTCGTCGCGCCCGACCTTTGCGGCTACGCGAAACTGCATGACGTTGATATTGTCGTTCTTCAGAATGACGTTCGTTCCCGCGCTGCCCGCGAAATCCAGTATCAGGTCGGCGCGTTCTCCCGGCGCAATCGACAGCAGCTTCATCTCCACCGGGGCCGGCAAAAGTCCCTGGTCGGTTCCGATCTGGTGAAACGTCTGCCCGTTGAACATCGACGCCGCCCGCTCCCCCGGCTTTTGCTCGCCAGAGAACGTCAGATGAAAGAATCGCCCGTTCGCGCCGTTCAGCACCCGGAAACGATACTTTCGCGGTTCGACCTCCAGATAAGGAAACAATTTGCCATTCACCAGGATGGCGTCGCCAAAAACTTCCGGCACCCACGGCGATTTCTCATTGGCTGAGACCGGATAGTTCAGTTGCCCTTCAAGATCGAACACGCGGTCATACAGCGCGAGCGGGATTTCGTATTTTCCCTTCGGCAGATTCAGCGCGTTTTCAGTTTCATCGCGCACGATAAACGCGCCGAACAGTCCCGCGAAAACATTCAGCCGGTTAATTCCCAAAGTGTGGTCGTGGTACCACAGCATGGCCGCTTCTTGCCGGTTGGGGTAATAACTCACCGCCGACTTGCCCGGCACATACCAGTCCTCGGGATAGCCATCGCTGTCGGGCGGCGCCTTCGCGCCATGCAGGTGCACCACCGTCCGCACCTCGGGCTTGTCCGCCTCCGCGCCGTGGATCGTTTTGTCCACCGGCAGAAAATGCTTCGTCGGCAGCTCGTTCACCCACTCCACCAGCAGTCCTTCGCCGCTGCGCGTTTCAAACGTTGGTCCAGGTGAAGTCGACGCATATCCCCACATGCGAGTCGGCTTCAAATCGCGATGCACCTTCGCTTCGAACGCCCGCATCGGGACGCGATAGTAAGGAATCTGCGCCGCCGCATTCTCCGGACTGGGACGCCGCCCGCTTGGCTGAATGATCTGCGGCAGCGGCAGCGGGTCCACGAATTGCGCCAGCGACCCCGCATTCAGTTGTGTGCGGTAGTGGGGCTCGTCCGGGTGCGACATCGCAAAACTCATGCCGCGCCGCATGGCCACAGCCATCGTCGTCATACCACTCTGCGCCAGAAATCTCCGCCGGCTAATCCCCAAGTCCAACCCTCCTACGTGTCATCCCTCACCCAGCTTGTCAACCTGAGCGCAGCGAAGGATCCGCATTTCCCCGCAATCCTCTCCCGGCAATCCTCCAACCGTCCCCGCAGCGTAAGAACGGGCATGCGAATCATCTTCGCATGCCCGCCCAGTGTCACATCAAATACAGCTCTGCGTCACAGCCCGCAGAGGGATGGTTTTTGTTTCTCACCTGTGACCGGATTCAAGCACAGCGTTCCGTTCGACCGTGCCGCCTTCGCGAAGTCGAAGTCCTGCGCGATGGAGTTGGCAATCGCATCAAACGAGCCGCCGCCGATGCGTTGTCCGCCCAGCCAGTTGTCCTCGACGAAGTGGATGATCGACGACTGGTCGGTCACCGTGTGGTCCACGAAGTTGTCCTTCGCGTACGGTGAAATTACCAGCATCGGCAATCTCGGACCATAGCCGCAGCGTCCCAGGGCCGACGGTCCCGCAATGCCCGCCAGCGCCGGCGCAGCCGTTCCGCAGTACCCGGGCGCCGTCAAAGCGTCTCCCGGTCCATTGGAAGTATTGACGATCGGTCCCATATCGTGGTCATACCATCCGTCGGAGTCGTCATACGCGATGACTACAGCGGTGTTGTTCCAGTTCGGATTGTTGGCCGGATTTTCCAGGAAGTTCACAATGCTCACCACGAACTCCTGCTCGTCGATCGGGTCCGAGTAGCCAGGATGCGCGTCCTGATAACCAGGCGCTTTCAGGAAGCTCACGGCTGGCTGTTGGCCCGCGAGAACGGCAGTTTGGAAATCCTGAACATCGTAGCTGTGGTTGGCGCATCCCGCCGTTCCCCACGCTTCGCCGCAAGGCCGCGCGTGCGTCGGATTGGCAATCGACGGCCAATACGAGGTGAAGGAGTGGTGCGGAATGTAA
>PMSZ01000455.1 GCA_003168235.1 Acidobacteriaceae bacterium | reverse complement strand
CTACATCACCAAACCCTTCAGCCCCCGCGAACTCATCGCCCGCGTCCGCAACGTTCTCCGGGCCGCGCCCGAAGCTCCCAATCACGAGACCATCGTCCTGGGAGAACTCGAGATCGACGTCGCCTCCATGACGGTGCGCGTATCGGGCAAGACCATCCCCACCACGGTGCGGGAGTTTCGCCTGCTCGAGTATCTCGCCCGCCACCGCGGGCGCGTCTTCACCCGCGACCAGCTCCTCGACGCCGTCTGGAAGGAGGGGTCCTTCGTCACGCCGCGCTCCATCGACGTCTTCGTAAGGAGGCTGCGCGAGAAGATCGAGGCCGATCCCAGGCACCCGCGTTACCTAAAAACCCTGCGAGGCATAGGCTACCGCTTCGAAGCCGGCCGCTAGCCAGGGGAGCCCCCTTCTTGCAAAAGTGAGATGTGTTCCACGTGGAACACTATGCAGATTATTTTGTGCATACAGTTATGTACATCTCACGGGCAAACGGTTTAGAACTATTGGCTTAGAGGAACAGGATTCCGGCGTAAATTGCTTTATTGGTGACACCGTTGGTCATATTCGGAGCGAATTGACCGCGCTCTCCGCCGGAATGGCGGCTGGGGAGTGTGACCGAGATTCGATGGGATCTTCGGCTATCGTTCTCGGTCGTCGTGCCGATTGTCGCGTTGGTCGTCGTGAAGGACCCTGATCTGGGCTGCGTCCCGCGCGTTTTGCCTGTTATTCTAGGAATTCTCGCGCATCGAGGGACCCATGCAAATCAGATCGGTGAAAATAAAGTCCATGAAAATTAAATCATTGCCGCTGCTACTTGCGCTGACGATCGCGATTGGAGCTGCGGGACAGACCATAACCCACTTCGACGGCCAAACCTGGTGGGACCACATCAAGTTTCTCGCCGACGACAAGCTCGAAGGCCGCGACACGGGCAGCCGTGGCGAACGCGAAGCGCAAAAATACGCCATCGAGCAATTGAAGAAAGCGGGTGTGGAGCCTGCGGGTGTCGACGGCTATTACCAGCCGGTCAAGTTCGTTTCACGCCAGATCATGGAGAAAGATTGCAGCCTCGCGCTGATCCGCGATGGCAAACGCGAAGAGCTCATGCTTGGCGAAGATGCCATCATTGGCACGCGCGTGATGCCCGCACCTGAGGTTGAGGCGGCGCTGGTTTTCGCCGGATATGGACTGAAAGTTCCGGAGAAAAATTACGACGACTTCGCCGGCCTCGACGTGCGCGGCAAGATCATCGTGATTCTGGCGGGATCGCCGGCGGAAATTCCGGGCGCGCTCGCTTCGCATTACCAGACGGCGGCCGAGCGCTGGAAGGTTCTTCGCGCCAACGGGGCCATCGGCATCGTTTCGCTGCCGAACCCCGCGTCGATGGATATTCCGTGGTCGCGCATGGCGCTGAATCGCGCGCATCCTTCCATGGATCTCGACTATCCCGAATTCAACGAAACCGAGGGCGCGAAGATCACGGTCACCGTCAATCCGGCAAGCGCGGAGAAGTTTTTTGCCGGCTCCGGCCACAGCTTCGCGGAGCTCGCCGCTCTGGGCAAAGACCGGAAGCCGCTGCCGCATTTTCCGCTCGCCGTTTCACTGGCGGCGAAAACCAGAGTCGAGGTCACGAAAATCGAATCGGCGAATCTGGTCGCCAAGATTCCCGGCAGTGACCCCGCGCTGCGAAGCGAATACGTTGTGCTCTCAGCGCACCTCGATCACATCGGCATCGGCGAGCCCATCAACGGAGACCGCATTTACAACGGCGCCATGGATAACGGATCGGGCAGCGCTCTGGTGCTCGACATGGCGGCGAGCTTCAAGAAGAATCCGGAGAAGCTGCGGCGATCGATTCTGCTGGTCTTAGTCACGGGAGAAGAAAAAGGTCTGCTGGGGTCGAAATATTTTGCCGCGCATCCCACCGTTCCACCGAAGTCCATTGTCGCCGACGTTAACGTGGATATGTTTCTGCCGATCGTGCCGCTGAAGATTCTGACGGTCCAAGGTCTCGCCGAGTCCGATCTCGGTGACCGCGCTCGTCAGATCGCTGAATCTTTCGGTGTCAGAGTCCAGCCCGATCCTGAACCGCAGCGCAATATCTTCATCCGCAGCGACCAATATAGCTTCGTCCGCCACGGCGTTCCTTCGATCATGATGGACGTGGGAGCGGAACCGGGTTCGCCCGAGCAAAAGATGTTTAAAGACTGGCTGACGCAGCGCTATCACGCGCCTTCCGACGATGTGAACCAGCCGGTCGACCTAGCCGCCGCGGCGAAATATGAAGAGATTGTGCGGGCGCTGCTTATCAATGTCGCCGATGGCGCGCATCGCCCGGAGTGGAAGCCAGATAGTTTCTTCCGCAGATACGCGGAAGCTGCCAAGATGGGGGAGTGATTCGTAGGCGGGGATTGCCCTGTCTCCTCTGGCCGCGATGCGAGCGGCGTCAGATGCGGCAGGCCGCGTCTCTACCGGTGACTCGGGAACTGGATTTCGGAGAAAAACGTGAACGATTATGTTTTGTCGGTGATTTTGGGAATTGTCGAAGGGCTTACCGAATTTCTGCCCGTAAGTTCCACCGCTCATCTGCGAATTTCAGAGGTGCTGCTGCATGTGCCGCTTTCGAGTGGCTATTGGAAGATGTATTCGATCGTCATTCAACTAGGCGCGATTCTGGTGCTGCCGATTTATTTTTGGCCGCACATCCGCAAGCTGATCTCGACGTGGCCGAAAGGTGAGAAGAAAGATTGCGATTACCTGACCCATCCGTTGAGCCTGGTGATGATTGCGTTTGTCGTGACCGCGCTGCCGGCATTTTTGCTGACGAAGGTGATCGGCAAGAACCTCGAAAGCCTGTACGTGATGGGCGCGGCGCTGCTGCTCGGCGGCATCGTCATGTGGATCGTCGATGCGATGAAAGCGCCTTGGGAAAAGGCGGGGCCGGCAGCAACCGGTTCTCCAATTCATACCTGGAACATGGACGATATCCACGGCGGCCAGGCGATATGGATCGGAGCCTGCCAGATTCTCTCCGCCGTTTTTCCCGGTACTTCGCGTTCCATGTCGACCATTACCGCGGGACAACTGGCGGGGATGTCGCGCGCGGCCGCGCTGGAGTTTTCCTTCTTTCTTTCCATGCCCACGATGGCGGTGGCCACGCTCTACACGCTCTTCAAGTCGATCCACGGGAGCAAAGATGAAAATCCGATCGGCGTAGCGGGAATCACCTCGCACGAGTGGGTCGTCCTCGCCATCGGTTTTGTCGTCAGCTTCATCGTTGCCTACGGAGCGGTGGCGTGGTTTATGGGCTACGTTCGCAGGCGCGGCTTTGCGCCCTTCGCCGTGTATCGGATTCTGCTGGGGACAGCCGTGCTACTGTGGGCTGCGGGCGTGATTGGACGGTAGGTGCTCGCGCAGAACTTCGNNTATGCTCCCAAAGATTACGCGCCGGTGAGGATTCGCAAAAACAGGCCGACAGGCCTTGATTTTATTTCTTGTTACTCGTAGCTTAGTGGGCATACTCCCCGCAAGAAGGTGTCTATGCCTACCAATCTTCTGACGTCCATCAACCACATCGTCGTTCTGATGCTGGAAAATCGGTCCTTCGACCACATGCTGGGCTTTTTATATGCCGATCATGGAAATGTGTCGCCCACGGGCGCTGCATTCGAGGGACTTACTGGATCGGAATCCAATCCCGGCAAGAGCGCGGGGAAGGTTCGGGTGTCGAAGATAAAAGCGACTGGCTCGTATGGATATTACGCGCCAGGGGCCGACCCTGGCGAGGGTTACTCGGCAACCAACACGCAATTATTTGGCAACGTCAATGCTCCGGCGCCGGCAGTCGCGACGAATCAAGGATTTGTCACCGACTTCAGCTATACGCTCGGTTGGGAGAAAACGGAGAAATGGTCGATTTTGCCGGGTACGACGGCCAATGGCATTATGGGCATGTTCACTCCTGAGATGCTGCCGGTGCTTTCGGGTTTGGCGAGCGGCTATGCGGTGTGCGATCACTGGTTTGGCTCGGTTCCGACGGAGACGTTGCCCAATCGCGCTTTTGTCTGCGCCGGCACATCGCAGGGCCACATGGACGACAAAACCACGACTTACACCTGCCCGACCGTCTTCGGGTTACTCTCTAACAACAATATTAGTTGGTCGATTTATGGCTATATCGATCCGCCGCTGACGCGTCAAAACTTTCCGGACACGACTAATGCCGCCGAAAGTCACTTTGGTCTTTTTACTGATTTCCAGGCGGCGGCCGCTAACGGCACGCTGGCGGCTTATACCTTCTTGGAGCCCAGTTGGGATGCCGCGGGAAATAGTCAGCATCCGAATTACGACGTGGCCCTCGGCGAACAGCTGATTCACGATGTGT
>PMSZ01000318.1 GCA_003168235.1 Acidobacteriaceae bacterium | reverse complement strand
CGCACCATGTTCTTGTCGTAATACTCAATCCAGCCGCGGACCACTTCTCCGTCAGCCAGCTTCAAACTCACGACCTTCTGCTTTTCTCCGAGCGCCTTGAGATATGCGGCCTCTTCAAACGTCTCGTCCGGAGGCGGTGTGCGCTTCTTGTTCGACGCGGGAGTTCCTGGCTGTAACGGCATAGGGTTATCTTACATCGGCGAGATTTTACAAGGTCGAGTGACGGCTCAGTCTTTCTCGGCTGGCATCTCGGCGGACATGTAGAACGCCGCTTCCTCCGGCCGGTGCACCCGCGGTATCCACAGCGGACGGCGCAACCCTCCCGGCCCCGGCGCCGGACGCGTCAGCGCCTTCCAGCGTTGATACACGGCAAACGAAAGATTGGTATCGACGAAGATGTCGCCGTAACGATCGTCCGCCGAAGCCCGCTCCACGCGCACCATCTGATGCCAGCAGTGCATTCCGGTTACGGGATCGGGATGCACCGGGAAGGTCAGATTCTGATGCACGCCGGCGTCGCTCCACCACACTCGCTTCGTATCGGGATCGGCCGAGTCATAAGGCCCGACGCCCGAAGTCTGGCGCATCTTCCATTGCCCTTTGCCGACTTCTTTCAGATCGACCCAGGCACTCGACATGCGTTCCACATGATCATCCTTATTAAGGCGCCAGCGTCCCATGTGGTGCGAGCAGGCGACTACACCCGGAGCGAGTCCCTCCGTGACCCAGGCGTGCAACACGAAGAAACCTATTTCCGTATGCACTTTGATCAAATCACCGGTGCGAATGCCGCCGAGTTTCTGCGCATCCGTCGGATTCACCCACAGCGGATTCTTGTGCGCAATCTCGTAAAGAAATTTCGAGTTTCCCGATCGCGTATGGATCAGGTGCGGCAGCCGAAAAATCGGCAGCAGCGTAAGCACCTCGCCGTTCGCGTCTTTCGGCCACTCGACGCGCGGCGCGTATCGCGGATCGAAATCCGATTCGCCACTCGAACCAGAATCTTCCGCCGTCTTTTCCATCGACGCCGCCTGCGCCGATTTATGAATGTGGCTGCGGTAATATTCCGGCAGCGTGAATTCAGGCCACTTCCAGTCGGCCAAGGTCTTAGAAAATAACTCCAATTTTCGCGAAGGCGTGCCATAGCCGACAACCGCTTCGCCGGCGACCATCACGCCCACCGCTTTGCCGTTCTTCGTGACCACGCCATTCGCTTCGAGGCTGGAACCTGAGAGATCGGCCGGAGCCACCGCCTTTTCGTTCAACCGGTAAACGTCTTTGGTGACCTCGTACGCGCCGTACTTGCGCATGTATTCCAGCGGCTTCAATCCCTCTTTCGCGGCCGCCTCGGGCAATCCGGGAACTGAATTTTCAAACATCCATCCGTAGTATTCGTCGACCGTCAACTTCTGCCCCGCACGATACGGCGATTCAAACCACTGCCGGATTCCCATGGAACCATCGGGATCAATCGCCCACGAAAGATTGATCCAGAATTCGTCTTCTTCCCAAACTTCTCCCGGATTTGCCTGGTACGTGTAATCGAATTTCTTTCCCTCGCGCTCCTGCAACACGCGCAGCACGGGCTGTCGAAAGCCGATCCACTTTCCCGCGTAAGATTCCTGGCTCATCAAATCGTGACGCTCGGAACTGAATCCCATCGGCAAAACATAATCCGCAAACCACGCCGTCTCGCTCCAGGTCGGCGTCAGCGCCGCATGCAATCCGACTTTTTCTTCGTCCCGCAGCATCTCGATCCACGAAAATCCGTCGGGATAAGTCCACACCGGATTGAACACGCGCGTGAAATACGCCTCGATGCGTCCGCGTCCTTCTTTCAGAAAGTGCGGCAGCAGCGGCGACATCTCATGCATCGCCAGCGGCCACTCCTGCGGATAAAGCAGTTCGCTCCAGCGTTTCTGCGGCGGCGGATTCTTGTACGGGCGCGGAACAAACTTGTTCCACGCATGAAGATTGTGTCCGCCCGGAGTTCCCACCGACCCGGTCAGCACGTGCAGCAGCACCAAAGCCCGCGCCGATTGCCATCCCCCAAGATTGCCCGACGAACTTCCACGCCAAAGATGCGATGCAAAGCGGCTTCCGGCCGCGGCGATCTCACGCGCCGTCTTGACGATGACCTCCGCCTTCACTCCGCTTTCTTTTTCCGCAAACTCAGGAGTGTACTTAGCGTAGTGCCGCTTCAACGCAGCGATCATCGCTTCAAAACTTTGGCCCTTCGCGGAAAATCCGTCGACTTCCAGTTCTTCCCAGTTCGTCCAGTTCTTCACGAAAGCGGCATCGAAACGATTCTCGCCGAGAATAACCATCGCCATTGCCAACAGCACCGCCGCTTCCGTCCCCGGATAGCTCGGCATCCAGTAATCCGCCATGCTCGCCGTGTTCGAAAGCCGCGGGTCCATGACGGCAAGTTTCGCTCCCGCCATCTTGCCTTCGATAATGCGCTGCGCGTGCGGATTGAAGTAATGCCCCGACTCAAGATGCGCCGAGAGCAACAGAATGAAGCGCGCGTTCGCGTGGTCGGGGGACGGGCGGTCGGCGTAATGCCAGAGCATGTATCCCAGGCGCGCCGACGATGAACACACGTTCGTGTGCGAATTGTGCCCGTCGATGCCCCATGCCTGCAGAGTGCGCTCCATAATGAAGTCGTGCCCCGGCCGCCCCACGTGGTACATGACTTCTTCGCCGCGATTTTCCTGAAACGCTTTGCGGATGCGCCCGCCGAACGTTTCCAGCACTTCGTCCCACGAAGTCCGCGTCCACTGGCCCCCGCCGCGCGGCCCCGAACGCTTCATCGGATAAAGGATGCGATCGGGATCGTGGATCTGCGTGATGGTCGCCGGCCCTTTCGCGCAAAGGCGTCCGCGGCTGGCAGGATGCTTCGGATTGCCTTCAAACTTTTCGATTTGCCCGGTTTCTTTATCGACGTAAGCAAGAAGTCCGCATGCCGATTCGCAGTTGAAACAGATCGTAGGAACCAGGCTATAGCGCTTCTTGACGCGGCGCGGCCACGCTGCGGGATCGTACTCCTCCCAATCGTCCCACTTTTCCACGGGCGGAAAGGAAGCGAGATGGCTGCCGTCGCGCTTGAAATCGGTCATTGCTGAATCTCCAAATATCTCGCCATTTGTCTCAGCTCAAAAGTGTGCCCTGCGTTTACGCCTGACCGCTAGCTGTTCGGCACGCTCTGCCCAGCCATCACGAAGCACCACTCAAAAATCAGAAGTCCAGCCAGCGCGAGCACGCCGGCCAATCCCGCCGCCACGCGATTGGGTGCGGCAAAGAAAAGCGGCCCAGCCAGCAGGATCAGGAGCGGAACGACTCCGCCCGCGACCACCGCCCCACCCCAGAACGCGCGCGCGAATGGACCGTGCGTGATCAGCCGAGCACCGTAGCGTGCGTTGTCGGTGGTGTGCGGCATGGCAAACTCGCCAAGCACCATGAGCAGATGCGCGATCAAGCTCACGGCCAACGCTGGCACTGCAACCGCCAAAACCTGCGCCGATCCGCCGATCGAGTCCGGAAGCAGCGCCAGAACCGCAGCTCCGCAGAGGAACGCCTGCACGACCAAATGCGCCGGCAGCAGCGGCGTTTGCCACAGATCGCGGCCTTCGCATTGTTCGAAAAGAAATGCCGTATAAGCCGCAGCACAAAACCCCAGCAGCACCGTCGGCCACAATAATAAAGATGTCACGGACGAAAACTTCGCCACCGCCGCCAGCCAGAACACGCCGCACAATGTGCTGTACGTGATCAGAATGAATGCGCCGCGCGCCAGCCACGATTTGCTTTGCGGAGTAAACACCACGCGAAGAAATCGTTCTTTGTGCTCAAGGTCCCAAACCAGCAGTACCGTCGTGAGCGCTGTAAATAAGAGCGCGACCGTCGCCAGCGCAATATCGCGCATGCGGTCGCCCGGCAATCTTCCGAATGCCATGGCAATCGCCGGCACCGCCAACGCGCCCGCGCCGATCGATTTCGTCCAGCAATAAGCTGGCACTTGCCATCCCCAGGGACGCGCATGAGAAACGTCATACGCCGCAACCGCGTTTTTTTGCAACAAGGGACTGTCAGCCGGATAAATCGCGCCGCCACCAAGAACCGCCGCATTCCGCTGCGACCACATATAGATCGATTCATGCCGCGCCGCCGTCGGCACAATTGCGCTTTCATCTCCATCAATGTAGTAGAGCTTGGGCTGAGTTCCCTGCTCGGGCTTGCGCACGCGCACCGGTTCGCGCGCCACCAGTTGCGCAACTTCACTCGACGCGTCGCTCAGGTCTCCGGCAATGATCGCGTGCTCCGGACACACGACCACGCACGCCGGCTCCAATCCAACTTCGGTGCGATGCGCGCAGAAGTGGCACTTCGCCGCCGTTCCATCATCGGGATCCATGTAAATCGAATCGTACGGACAGGCCTGCATGCAGGCCTTGCAGCCGATGCAGCGGTCGGCGTTGAAATCGACAATCCCATCCTTGCGCTGGTACATGGCGGCCACCGGGCAAATCGTGACGCAAGGCGGTTTCTCGCAATGATTGCAGCGCGTCACTTGAAATACGCGGCGCGTGTTGGGAAAGATTCCTTTCTCGACGTACTTCACCCAGGTCCGATTGACGCCCACCGGAACCTGGTTCTCGGTCTTACAGGCGACGGTGCAGGCGTGGCATCCGATGCACTTGCGATTATCGATGACAAAACCGTACTTCATGGGTTGGAGGTCATACCCCGAAAATGCACTTCAATCATACTTGGGTGCAAGCGAAAGAGAGGTTACGCCGGTGAGCCTGCCTTGCGGCTTCGGAATGACAACTGTCAAAAACTGCAGTTTAGAAGAATGCATCGCTAGATCTGATAATCAATGTCTTCAATAATCCGCTGCATCGATTCGGAAACCGGCTCGCTCCCGCCCGTGCCCTCGAGTTGGCGCACTCGCTCCGCCAGCTTGTTGACCTCGGACGCGACCGCCGCCAATGCCTCGGAAAGCGGATCGTTGATCTGCTTGGGATCGGTAATCACCACGCGCTTGCCTTCGCGGAAAATAACGTGCCCCGGCACTCCCACCACAGTCGAATCGTCAGGCACATCGCGCAACACCACCGACCCTGCGCCGATCCGGCAATTTCGCCCCACTGTGATGTTGCCGAGAATCTTCGCCCCGCCGCCAACCACGACATGATCGAGCACCGTCGGATGCCGCTTCCCGCGCTCTTTTCCGGTCCCGCCGAGCGTCACTCCCTGGTAAAGCGTGACGTCGTCGCCGACCACGGCCGTCTCGCCAATCACCACGCCCACGCCATGGTCGATGAACAGGCGCCGCCCAATCTGCGCCCCCGGATGAATTTCGATTCCCGTAAGCCAGCGCGCCACCTGCGACAACCAGCGCGCCAGTAAAAAGAATTTATGGTTCCACAACTCGTGGTTGATGCGATAGAACCAAACCGCATGCAATCCGGAGTAGCACAGATAAACCTCGGCGCGCGATTTCGCCGCGGGATCGTGCTCCAATACGCCGGCGACATCCTCGCGAATTAACGACAACAAAGACGGCATGGGTTCACAGATCGAGCTCAGCCCGGAATCTGCGCCGTCGGAATCAGCAGCGCCTCATTCCGGAGTCCTTCGAAGAGGATACTACTCAGGTAGCGCTCGCCGAACGACGGCAGAACCACAACTATCAATTTGCCCGCATTCTCCGGACGCCGCGCCACCTGCAACGCCGCCACCACCGCCGCTCCCGAAGAAATACCCACCAGCAGACCTTCTTCGAGCGGAAGCCGCCGCGCCATATTGATCGAGTCCTCGTTGTTCACCGTGATCACTTCATCGACCAGATCGCGCCGCAATATGCTCGGCACAAATCCGGCGCCAATCCCCTGGATTTTATGCGGCGCAGGTTTTCCGCCCGACAGCACCGGGCTCTCCGTCGGTTCAACCGCAATCGCCTTGAACGACGACTTCTTCGGCTTGATGTACTCGGCGACGCCCGTAATCGTTCCACCCGTTCCCACGCCCGAGATCAGAAAATCCACGCGCCCGTCCGTGTCGTCCCAGATCTCGGGGCCGGTGGTGGCGTAATGGATTGCCGGGTTGGCTGGGTTGTCGAACTGCTGCAGGATGAAGCCGTTGGGGGTCTTGGCGAGCAGCTCATTGGCCTTGGCGATGGCGCCCTTCATGCCGTTCGGGCCAGGCGTGAGAACAATCTCCGCGCCGAAAGCGAGCAGCACCGTGCGGCGCTCCAGGCTCATGGTCTCCGGCATGGTGAGGATGAGGTGGTAGCCCTTGGCGGCGGCGATGAACGCCAGGGCGATGCCCGTGTTGCCGCTGGTGGGCTCAATCAGAATGGTCTCGCCGGGCGTAATCTTGCCGGCCTTCTCGGCGGCGTCAATGAGCGCGAAGCCGATGCGGTCTTTCACGCTCGAGAGCGGATTCTGGCTCTCCAGTTTTGCGACGACTGTGCCGGGCAGGCCAGCCGCCACGCGATTGAGCCGTACCAGCGGGGTCCGGCCAATGATTTCAGTTACATCCGCGGCAATGCGCGCCATGATGATCTCCTCTTCGGGTGCACTTGGGTTTGAGGGCGTTTGGGGCCCAGCCATTGAGATGAAAAGATGACTTGGGTGCGGTGGAGCTCGAAAAGCGGGAAAATTCACGCGCAAATCAGGCGCGCGTCTGCATCGGAGCTTCTCACCAGGACGGTGTCAGCGACATCGACGCATACCCACTAGCCTAGACCTGAAGGCGGGGTCTGGCAAGAGCAAGGACGAGAAATATGGGAACAAACCCGCTTGTTATGAGCGTGCCAGAGGATGGACAGCAGTGAATTCAGGATCGTCCACAGGCAGGCAGGAACATCAAAGAAGAAGTTGACAAATTAAATCTATATATGTAGAGTTTGTCGAATGAAGCTTCGATTGTCACCCCAAACGCTCCTGGTTCTGGACGCTTTTCTTGAGCAGGCGGAGGAGTGGAAGTACGGCTACGACCTGAGCCGCNNTCAGAGCCGGGCAAGCCTCCGCGGCACATGTACCGATTCACTCCGGAAGGGTTGCGATTTGCAAAAGCAAACGCTTCTGCAATCTCCTCCAGTAGCCTCGGCCAGGTGGCGCTGGGCCTGATTCCGCCCAATCCGGTGCGGGGCTGATGGGTGCGCCGCGCAAGGTTGCCGCATCGCTGCTCAGGGCTGTGCTTCGCCTGGCGCCTGCGGGGAGCCGCGATTGGGCCCTCGCCATGCTGCGGGAACTGGACTTCATTGAGGGTGAGTGGGCGGCGCTCTTCTGGGCGATCGGAAGTACAACAGCGCTTTTGCGCCATGCAATGAGCGGCTGGCGAGGGTGGTTGAGAGGTAAATCAAACAAGGAGGCGGGTATGAACAACGGTGGAAAAAAGGCGCTCGGAGTTGGATTGGGAATGCTGTCTGCGTTGGCGCTGGTGGGGTGCGCATTTGCGGTGCTGCGTATCGCCGGAACCATGTTTCCGGGGCTTGAACATTCGCCCTGGGCCTACTGGCTGGCGGTGCTGGCCATTCCGGAAGCTGTTTTTGTGGTTGCAACCGTGGTGCTGTGGCGAAAGAGAGGTCCGGTGGCAGCCGGTATCCTTGCCACCGGGCTGGTGATGGCGCTTCATGTCGCCGTGCATCTGACCTTGCATTGGTAGTCGCGCCGGCTTCGTAATACAGTTGTGCATCTGCGATTCGGAGGGAGCAGAGGTCTTCAGACCCCTGGACGAGGGCGAATAGAGCGAGGCCTTCAGGCCCGGGCCCTTGCCGCTCTTTCCCCAATGGACGCGAACCCAACTGCAGTATCGGGTGAGTCGAATGGCCAACGAAGCAGGAATTTCCCTACCAACGTCGATCGCTCCGTGGCTGTCGGTGCGCAACAGCACCCAGGCGGTCGAGTTCTACAAGGCGGCCTTCGGAGCGGTCGAGGTTTATCACATTGAAGATCCGGGCGGCAGCGTGGTTGCCAGACTTTCCGTGAATGGCGCGGAATTCTGGGTCGGCGACGAATCGCCGGAGCATTTCAACTTCAGTCCGGAGTCCCTGGGCGGTTCTTCGGTCCGCATCGTCTTTACCGTCGCCGATCCGGACGCCCTGTTCGAGCGGGCATTGCAGGCGGGTGCGGCTCAGGTGTACGCGGTGAGCGAGGAGCACGGATGGCGCATCGGGCGCGTCGTCGATCCCTACGGGCACCATTGGGAGATTTGCCGTCCGGTAGCCGGCTCATAAGGTCCGATTCATGCATTCGTTGAATTGATAAAATAAAGTCAGGAGCAAACGGCATGGAAGTGCTGAAGCCGCGGACGCGACTGACGGATCAGGGGCTGGCCTGCCTGCGCGCTCTGGCGCCGCGCTACGTCTGGTGGAAGACGCCGGACGAAGCAATGGAGTTTCCAGATCGGGTGGCCGCACAAGTGATGAACCTGGGCACGTTCGAAGACCTGACGGCGATGATCGAGGCCACCGGCGAGAATTATCTGCGCGGAGTCCTGACGCATGCCGAGGCCGGCCAGTTGGATGCGCGCTCATGGCACTATTGGCACTATCGGCTTGGCTTGGCCGAATACGGGACCAGGCCGGTTCCACCCATGCCAATAAGGAAAACAGCATGAGCCGCTTCGAGCCGCATTGGGAGGTGCTTCCGGCGGCGCAGCGAGAGTTCTGGCCGCTTCTGGCCGGAAGCGTCGATCTGGGATTGGTACTTTATGGGGGGACTGCCGTTGCGCTTCGGCTTGGTCACCGGCATTCGATCGACTTCGATTTCTTCACGGAAAAGCCGCTTGATCGGGAGCAGCTGGGAAGAGCCTTCGCGTTTCTTCGCAATGCTGAAGTGATTCAAGATCGGCCGGATACACTCAGCGTGCTGGCGCCAACTCGGGAAGGCAGCGTGAAGGTCTCCTTTTTCGGCCGGGTCGACATAGGGCGGGCAGGCATTCCGGAGCGCACANNATGTGGCAGCGATTCTGCGAACCGGCATCCGGCTTGAAAAAGGTCTTGCTTCAGCGACAGCAATGTATTATCCAAGCTTCCAGCCCAGCGAGGCCGTCAAAGCGCTGACCTACTTTGATGGAGGCGACCTGGCCAATCTCAATGAGGCCGACAGAAAGCTTCTGACCCGCGCAGTGTCAGACATGGGTAGAGTCCCCGAAATGGGGTTGGCTTCCCGCTCACTCTCTGCGCGCTCTGAAGGGGCAATCGGGCAGACTTGAGTCAAGGGTAGAGACTGCCTCACCCGGTGTTGCGCAGCCCCGCGGAGATGCCGCTGATCGTTGCCGCAATCGCGCGATTCACCTCCGGCGTGTCCTCACCGGCGCGCTTGCGGCGCAGCATGTCCACCTGGATGAGGTGCATGGGATCGACGTAGGGATTGCGCAGGCGGATTGAGTGGGCCAGGACCTGGTTCTTTTCCAGAAGCTCAGTCTGGCGCAGCACGGCCAGAAGCGCCCGAACGGTGCGGTGGAACTCGGCGTCGAACAGGTCGTAGATGCGCTCGCGGAGCTTCGAATCCGTAACCAGCGAGGAGTAAAGGCGGGCCGTGGCGAGATCCACCTTGCCGAGAGCCATTTCGACGTTACGCAAGAGGTCGATAAAGAGCGGAAACTCGCGCGCCATGGTTTGCAGCAGGCCCAAATTGGAGCCAGCCTGGGCAAGATATTCCTCCAGCGCAAAGCCCACGCCGAACCACGCCGGAACCAGCAGCCTTGACTGCGTCCAGCCGAAGACCCAGGGAATGGCGCGCAGGTCGGTGAGCTTGGGGGATGCTTTTCGCCGCGAGGGCCGCGAGCCGATCTTGGCGTTCTCCAGTTCGCCGACGGGTGTTGACTGTTCGAAGTAGGTCAGCACATCCGGGTCATCAAGAATGTGCTTCCTGTAGAAGCCGAAGCTCAGGTCGGAAAGCTCATTGAGCGCGGCCTCCCACTCCGGCTTGAGCACGCCGGTGAAGTGGCCTTCCGGATCGCGCGCATTGGGCCGCGCCAGCGCGTCGAGCGAAGCCGCAATCATCAGTTCGAGGTTGCGCTCGGCCAGCACCTCGTCTGCATATTTGAAGTTCAGCACCTCGCCCTGTTCGGTAATGCGTAACTGGCCGTCGAAGGAATCCAGCGGCTGCGCGAAGATCGCGCGATGGGTGGGCCCGCCGCCGCGGCCCACCGTGCCGCCGCGACCATGAAAAAGCCGCAGATGCAGGCCGGCCTCGCGAGCCGCCACATGCAGCTCGCGATGGGCGCGGAAGATCTCCCAGGTACTGGTCAGCATGCCACCGTCTTTATTTGAATCGGAGTAGCCGAGCATCACTTCCTGCCAGTTGTCCCAGGTGGCCATGAGCTTGCGGTAGTCTGGCCGGCTCCACAGCTCCCGGCAGATGGCCGGGGCCTGGCGCAGGTCATCGATCGATTCAAACAGCGGAACCGGCATCAGGCCAGGGTCGCGGCCGGCGCCTTCAACACGCACGCCGCCCAGCCGGGCCAGACGGATGACGGTAAGAACATCCTCAACCGCCGAAGCGCCGCTGATTACGTATTGGCGGATGGCCTCAGGCGAACAGGCCGTCTTGACTTCCGCAATCACACGGAAAGTCTCCAGCACGCTTGCGGTTTCCGCGGAGAGTCTGCCGGGCAGCGACTCAGCAATGGAGTCGGCCACGGCCTCCTGCAATGCGGCGGCGAGAACGTGGGCGTGCTGGCGAATGTCCAGCGTGTGCAGGTGCAGGCCGAAGGTGCGCACCTGCAGGATAAGCGGATCGATGAGCGTGCGGGCGATGCGGAGACCCTTGTTCTCAGCCAGCGAAGCACGCAGGGATTCCAGATCGTCGAGGAATTCCTCCACGGAGCAATAGGCCGGCAGCACCTGGGCGAGCTGGTCCTGGCCCTGCGCAAGGGTGTAAGAGGTAACAGGCAGCGATACACCGATGCGGCCCGGCGGCTCCATGGTCCGCTGCACGCGCGCCTTGAGGCAAATCACAAAGCGGCGGTAATACTCAAACTCGTACTGCTCTCCAAACACCTGCGCCTCCGGCGTGTGCACCTGGGCAACGTAGGCCTCAAGGCGCGCCAGCAGCGCATCGCTCACCGGCCGCTGCTGGGCGCTGGTGGTGAGCAGGTCAATGATCTCCTGCAACTGGCGCTGGTAATAGAGCAGCAGGTGGCCCCGGGCGAGCTGAATGGAATCGCGCGTGACCTGCGGGGTAACGAAAGGGTTGCCGTCGCGATCGCCGCCGATCCACGAACCGAATTCGAGCACCTTAGGCAAGGCGAGCGTATCGATTTCGAGGCCGTAGGAGGCTTGCAGAGCTTCGGAAATCTCGCGATAAAGGCTGGGCAGCGTTTCAAAAATGGAGACGTCGTAGTAGTCGAGCCCCATTTTGATTTCGTCGTAAACCGTGGGCCGTCGTGAGCGCACTTCGTCGGTTTGCCACAGGCTGGTGATCTCGGCCAGCACAAGCTGTTCGAGCCGCGCCAGGTCCTGCTCGGGGACGGGGATGCGGTCAAGCGTCGCCAGGAACTCACCGATGCGGCGGCGCTTGAACATCACCGAGCGGCGCGCCACCTCAGTGGGGTGAGCGGTGAAGACCGGCACGATCAACACGCGCTTGAGCCAGTCAAGCGCTTCCTCCGCACTGATGCCGACGCGCCGCATTTCTGAAAGCGTACCGGCGAGCGAACCGCGCTGGCGGCCGGCCTGGCCGCTGAGACGCAGCGCAATGCGGCGGCGCTTGCGATGATTGGTTTCCGCCAGGTTAATGAGCTCGAAATAGAAAGCAAAGGCCCGGGTGAGCAGAACCGCGCGCTCGATGGGAAGCGAATGCACCAGTTCCAGCGCAGTGGCCGCGTGCAGCGCGGCTTCTTCATCCAGTCCGCGGGCTTCCGCATCGCGCCGCCGGATGGTGCCCTGGCGCAGCGCTTCCACGTGGGCAAACAAATCTTCGCCTGCTTGCTCGCGCAACACATCGCCAAGCAGGGTGCCGAGCGAACGCACATCGCGCCGCAACGGCGCTTCTTTCAGGTCGCCGGATTGCGCTTCCAACTCGGCCAGCCGCTGCGACCAGCTCTCGGGGTTCCACAAAAGTGCCATCGTACTTTCGATTATGCACGACGGAATATAAGGGCCGTCTCAGGAACGAGAACGATGGAAGGTCCCCTCTTGCAAATGGAAAAATTACAATTCATCAGTCACTTAAGCCGGATCTCCAAAGACCGCTCTTGGAACCTGTCCAAGAACTGGGATTTGTCCACTCCCAACCACTTACAAAGCCTCCGTCCCCACCCATTCGGTCGCCGCGGCGACCGAATGGGTGGGGGACCACAAAACCTCAACCGCCCTCCTTGAACTCGGTATTTGGACGGGTTCTAAGGCAGGGATGTCCCCGGCACAGCCCACCCGGCCTTCGCGAGCAGAAAAATCCCGTCGCCCCGCCAAAAAACAGTTGCAGATAATTAAGTTCCGTCGGCGCACAATTGAATTGGAAACGAAACAGGACCGGAAAGGAAGGCAGCTCGAAGATGCGCGTACTCCAGATTTATCCCGAAGAGATAGGCTGCCGACCCCACCCCCCATCCACCAGCACCCCGAAATAAAAAACTTGGCATCCTTTTTAGGCTGTGATCCCGTGAAGACCAATCGAACCATCAACAAATCAGCAGTTTAATCGCGCCGCTTCCGCAGTTTCACAGTGCGAAAAACGCCCCAAACGCCTGTGGGCCACAGCGGTTCCATCGGGAAAACACCTCACGCGCTGGCTGAATCGACAAGTTTTCAACTCTCACGAGACAGCGCCTTCCAGTTGCATCATCAGTTCTTCCCACTCCGCCGTCAGAGCCGCAAGTTGCGCGCGCAGGTCCTCGGCCAGCGCCGTCAGCCGCGCGGTTTCCGCGGCTGAAACATACGCGCTCAATTGCTCCTCGGTGTGAGCAATTGCCGCCTCAATCCGCGGCGTTTCCTCTTCCAGAAACGCGCAACGGTCTTCCATCTGCTTCTGCTTGATCGGGTTCAGGCGCCTGGGTTTTTCTTTCGGCCCGGGATCGAAGCCGCCTTCGATGACAATCGTTTTCGACGGAGAAGCAGCAGGCACAGCGGCTCCATCGCCGTTGCGTGGAAACGAAGACGGCCGCGGATCCTTCGACTCCGCCGCGCTCTTCGCTGGGTCGCTTAGGTTGACCGAGTTGCCGGCGGCTTGCCCCTCTTTCCAGCGCAGATAGTCCTCGTAGTTGCCCTCGTGGCTGGTCACCGTGCCGCCTTCCACTTCAAGCACGCGTGTGGCCAGCCGGTCAATGAAATAGCGGTCGTGCGAAACAAAGACAACCGTGCCGGAGAAGGCGGCGATGGCTTCAAGCAGCACGTCTTTGGCGCGCATGTCCAGGTGGTTGGTGGGCTCGTCGAGAAGGAGGAAGTTCGAAGGCGAAACGAGAATGCGCGCCAGCGCATAGCGATTGCGCTCCCCGCCCGAGAGCACGCCCAGCGGCTTGAAAACGTCGTCGCCGGAAAAAAGAAAGCAGCCCAGCAGCGAACGCAGCGCCTGCTCTGGAACCTTGAGCGCGGCGCGGCTGATATCGTCCAGCATGCGCGCATCGCCGTTGAGCACCTTGTACTGGTCCTGCGCAAAATATTCGCTCACCACGTTGTGGCCCAGCTTGACCTTGCCCGATGTCGGCGCTTCGTCGCCCGTGAGCAACCGGATGAGCGTGGATTTACCCGCACCATTCACGCCGACAAGGGCCACCCGGTCGCCGCGCTCAATAGTGAAGTTGACATTGGTGAGCACCTGCTTGGCGCCGTAACTCTTCGCTAAGTTCTCTGCTTCAACCACGGTGCGCCCGGAAGGCGTCGGCTGGGGAAACTTGAAGTGAATCACCGGCTCTTCTTCCGGTAT
>PMSZ01000352.1 GCA_003168235.1 Acidobacteriaceae bacterium | reverse complement strand
GTGCCGATGTCGCGGCCTTCCATCACGACGCCGCCGCCGATGCCCATCTCGCGCTGGCGCGCCACCATCCACTCACGTACCGCGGGATGCACCGAAACCTTCGACGCCGCCTCGGTCACATCGCGGTCGCGAATGCGAGCGGAAACATCCTTGCCGTTGATCAGCACGCGACTGCTGCCGCCTATGTTGCGATCGAGTGTAATGTGCGAAGCCTCCGCCAATTTCAATAGCGCAGCTTCATCGTCAAATGACGCGTCCCACTCGATGGCCCTGAGCGCCAGCGCCCGGTACATCGCTCCACTCTCCAGGTTCACATAGCCAAGTTTGCGGGCCAGGCGGGCAGCAATCGTGCTCTTGCCCGCTCCGGCGGGGCCATCAATGGCGATGATCAGCTTGCGTGGGGAGGGATCGGGCATCGTCTGGTTCAAGGGTTATGCAATCTTTTGAAGAAAGGATTGTACACGGAGCGTGGGAGAGCTTCAGCACGAGTTGGGGTCCGACACAGCAACCGACGCGGCGCACCCGGAACAGATCAGCTCACGCGCACAGGCCTCGGCTTGGGAACGTAGACCTGTTTCGGTGGGGTCACCTGCAACAACGACTTACTGCCTACATGCACAAAGCTTAGCTCCCGCGCGGAGAGCAGCGCGTGGATGGCTTCTTTCACCCGCGTGCGCGGAACGAAATTGGAGAGAAATTTTTCCACATCTCCTTCGTCCACCGCCACGGCGCAATCGAGATACTTCGAGACCAGCGCGGAGAGCGCTTCCGGCACCGAAATCCCAACACCCTCGCGCACTACTTCGGGCGCCCAGCGCGAGAGTTCGTCCCAAACCGAGCCGGCTTCCACCGTGTAATCGACGCGCGTAATGCGGAGTTTAGCCCAGAGTTCGCCGAGCGCACGATCGAGTCCGGCATTTGAGACCGAGCCACCCAGCATCTCGCCAAGCTTCGATTTCGAAATGGGCCCGCGCCGGCGAATGAGTTCGAATGCGTCGCAGGCCAGAGGCGAATAAGGAGACCGCGGCCCCAACACGGGGGGTTGTTTGGGGTTGCGCTCGCCAACCAGCGAATAAAAATAAGGAAAGACCGAAGCCGAAACCAGAAATGGGTTGTTCTCGTCACTGAACGGAGCTTCGTAGGCCGCCTGGTCGCGCAGCACACGCACCATCAACTCAGTCGCTTCTTTGGCGCGCGGATCGCTAAAGGCGTGCTGGCGCATCGGAAGTTTGTCGTCCGCCCCCACCCAGGCTCCTACGAAAGTAGGCAATAGAACCGCGGGACGCGCCGGATACATCAGACAAAAACCGACCGATTCGAGGAAGGCGCGCGCATCGTCAAGCGTGCGCACGGACTGGCCGTCGAGGCGCCACTTTTGCGTGCGAGTTTGCAGAAGCTCCACGTCGGTCATAAGTTTGATTAGAACACAGCTGGAGACTGCAAGTTCGCAGCTAGATCCTCTTGAATGCCCTTTGAATATCCTGCATCGAGTAGCGCAGCACTACCGGCCTTCCGTGGGGACAAGACATCGGATGGTCGGTCTTTGCCAGCTCCGCGAGCAGCCATTCCATTTTCGTCTGCTCCAGCGGCGTGTTGACTTTGATGGCGGCGTGGCACGCGATCGAAGCCGCGATGCGCGTCCGCACGGCTTCCAGATTGATCGCCTGGTCCTCGCGCGAAAGTTGGTCGAAGATTTCGTTGAGCATGTGCTCCACCTGAGCGGCATCGACCCCCGCTGGCGCGACTTTTACGGCCACGCTGCGCGCACCAAAAGGTTCGGCTTCAAAGCCGTTGTGCGCGAGTTCCTCGGCAATGTCGCTGAAAATCGCCTGTTGGGCGGGAGTCAGTTCGATGAGCAAGGGCATGAGCAAACGCTGGCTCTCGACCTGCTGCGCCGAGCGCTGCCGCAGCACACGCTCGAACAGCACGCGCTCGTGGGCCACGTGCTGGTCGATGATCCAGAGCCCGTCTTCGTTGACGGCAAGAATAAAGGAATTACGAATCTGTCCCAAGGGCCGCAACGTGCGCAGAGACTCGAGCGTCGGCGCGGCTTGGGGCTCCTGTGGAATCGGCGGCGCGCACCCGTGATCGGGAACTGGCTGAGCATCCGCGTGCGGACCCGCTGCAACTTCTGGCGCGCGTGCCAGCGATATGGCTGCGTTGGCTTCAACCGCAACAGCTCCCTCGAACTGAAGTCGCTGCGTAATTGCGGGAACAGCCGGCGCGCGTAGCGCAAACCCGCCTGCCGTTCCCGGTTCGTACAGATCGCTCCAGGGAGGACGCTGCGACTCGTCGCCGCTGAGCGATCCGTCAGTGAAGCCGGAATTACTGCGACCTGGGCTGGTAAGTCCGGGACTCGCCGAGGGCTGCGCCCGCATCTCCGTCAGAAACTGCGGCACCGGGCGCGCTTTCATCAAGGCGGCCCGCACCGATTCGCGCACAAAATCGTGAATCACCGTCTGCTGCCGGAACCGCACTTCAGTTTTCGATGGATGCACATTCACATCCACTTCAGCCGTGGGCATATCAATAAAGAGGAGAACCACCGGAAAGACCGTCGGCGGCAAAATATTCCGATACGCCTCGATGATCGCGTGTTGAATGAGACGGTCGCGAATCAGGCGTCCGTTGACGAAGATGTAAATCGAATTGCGATTGAGCTTTTGAATTTCTGGCTTGGAAACGAAGCCGTGCAGCCTCACCTCGCCGAAATCGTGGAGCGCAGCCGACCCCGCCGGCAAGCCTTCGCCTCCGATTTCGGCGTCTACTCGCTCAACCGCTTCAGCAGCGCGCCGCCAAGGCGGAGGCTGCGGCAGCCCAACGCGCTCCAACGGTTGCACCGCGGCCAGCGGAATGAGCTGGTCGAGCGTCTCACGCCCAAACACCTGATAGACGCGCTCGCGATGGCCCGCTACAGGTGGCGCTACGAGCAGCGCGTTGGTTGCCGAATGCAACTCGAAATGCTTGTCTGGATGCGCCAGCGCATAATGTGTAACCAGCGAAGCGATGTGCGAAAGCTCGGTCGATTCCGCTCGCAGAAACTTCTTGCGCGCGG
>PMSZ01000044.1 GCA_003168235.1 Acidobacteriaceae bacterium | reverse complement strand
TGCCCTTCACGTAGTACTGCCACTCATCCGCGTTCGGATGCCAGTGCAATTCGCGCAGGCCACCGGGTTTTAAGGTCACGATGCCGGCAGAAATCTTTGAGGACGCTGGGAAGTTTCGCGAGTCCACAATCCTCACCTCTCCAAACTGGTTGGTGCGGGTGGGCTTCATGCTGCTGGCCTTGAATGAGTAGGCTAGCTTTGGCAAACCTGCGTGCTTCGCAACTTCAGCCATGTCTTCGACCAGCGAATTCGTGGGCAGGTCGCTCGCGAAAATGTATAAAGGGTCTTCCTTGGGAAGCTTCGAAATCGAGACCGACCCCAAGCCGAAGTTCTTTTGCAGGAGTTCAGGTGGAGTGTGCTTCAGCCAGTCGGAGAGGAGAAAGGTGCTCTCCTCAGAAAAGCTGCCTTCATTGAAGACCAGCAGAAACTCGCACCCCTGATCTCCCAGACCTTGAATGGAATGCGGCAGACCGGCGGGAAAGTTCCAGAGGTCACCGGCCTGGATATCGTCAATGAACATCGACCCGTCTGCGCCGAAGAGGGTAACCCGCGCTGAGCCTGTAAGCATATAGGCCCATTCATCGGCTGTATGCCAATGCAGCTCGCGGAAGGCGCCACTGTCTATACGCATGTTTACACCAGCGATCTCTGTTGAAAGAGGGATCTCGCGTTGTGTCACCTGATGGGTCCATCCGCCTTCCTGAACTCGCCGATGTGTCANNCTGTTGCTGTTCGGATTCAATCGAACAAGTCCGGAGTTCTGTGGACCTGGGTTGCTCATGGAGTGGTCCTCCTGAGCTTGCGCGGTGTTCAGCGCGGTCGATCCGAAAGCGGCGTGCTCTGCTTCTCCACTTTGTCCTACACGATGTTTGCGAAAGAACATGGGTAATCCTCTCTCCACGAAGCTGTTTAATCTTCGTCCGCCCAGGAATTGTTGGGCTGGTAAAGACGAAACGGAGTTTGGTTCTCATAGGGAAGGCCATCAGGTCTCCATAGGATCTCCATGAAGCCACCCCACGGCGTCTTGAAGTACCAGATTTCTTCGCCTTTCTTGATGTCGCCCTTAGCTTTGATTGGCCCCTTCAGCAGCTCCGCTCCGTTTTCACGTAAGGACTGTGCGGCCGCCTGAATGTCGTTGACGAAGAACGCTATGTGTCCTGCACCGATATCGATATTGCTCGGCGATTCTTGGCGCTGTGTGTCTGCGACAAAGGCCTGAAGTTCCACGTTCAGACTGGGTCCAAGCCGAAGCATAGCCAACGTGACACTTTCGATGGGGACCCCTGTGGGCGTCTCCTCGAAAGGACCTACTCGCCATAGCAGAAGAGCGCCGAGTGCCTGCTCAAAGAAGTCAATCGCAGCATCTAAATCCGGGACCACCAGACCAACGTGATCTACGTGCCGTGCTGAAACGATTCCCATTTGCATAATTCCTCCTTAGCTGCTGCTTAGCGAACGAAAGTCTTGATCCATACGTAGCCGCTCTCCCCCAAACACCATGCCGAGGAGCCCAAGCAGAGCGACAATGGGCGGCGCGGGGCNNCACCGACGGCGCACCCGAGCAGGAAAGAAGACAGGTAGGTCTTCACGATTGGGCAGACTCCACGCGCTCGAAGAATTCGAGCAAACGGCTGGACACCACTTCAGGTTGCTCCTCCATGACATAGTGGCCGCAATCCTCAATTGCGCCGCCTTCAACGTGGACTGCGAGCGCCTCCATCGACTTGCGTAAACGATCTCCCATGGCAATTTGCCCGCCGAGCGCAAGCACTGGCATCTCCAGCTTTGTCTTGGCAAATTCGATGTTTTGAAGCGAACTTTTAGCGGCGTCACGGTAGTAAGCGAAACCCCGACTCATTGCGCCGGGCTTGGAGTAGGACTTCACGTAATGATCGCGCTTGGCTGGCGTAATCCGTTCCGGGTGCTGAGCCTTGTGCTGGATGAGCCACTCGAAGAGCTCCCGCTCGCGGCCCTGGGTGAGTACCTCTGGCAGCTCTGGCAAAGTGTTGAAGCAGAGTTGCCAGAGTTTTACGTTGACCTCGGGCGGGAGAGGAAAGCTCTGGGGTGGGGCCAGACCTGGGAGAGCCGAATCGAGCAGCGTCAGGCTGCGGATGCGCTCGGGAAATTGCGCGGCCCAGGCGTAGGCAATCCAGGCTCCGACATCATGGCTGACGAGGTGAATCGGTTGCGGCATGAAGGAGCGGACTGCATCTTCAAGCTGCCTGCTGATGCTGCCGGTGTCGTAGCCTTGGGTCGACTCCACAGAGTCACCCAGTCCGGGAGGGTCGACCGCGAGTACATGATGCCGCGCCGCGAGGAAGGGGAGGACCTCGTCGTAGGCCCTGGCCGATTCAGGCCAGCCGGGCACCAGGACGACTGGAGTGCCCGAGCCTGCTACGAGGGCATGAGAGCCATTGCCAAGAGTCATTAGTTGTGAAGTCTGTGTCATATGGATGCCAGCTTTCTATTGGTTGACTTGCGTTTTCGGTTTAGCCCGAACTCATGATAACGGTTGACATCGAACAGAGTTTGCCCATGGTCGTCCCAGACAACGCCCGGACCGAGAGGCAACGTGGGGTGGGGCGGGTCTCTCTACGCGAAACGCTCCATATAGCAATCCAACGGCGCAGCCTAGCACTAACGAGAAGAAGAAGGGTTTCAATAGGGCAGAGCCCTCCACATGCTTGATGAAGTCGAGAAGCCGGTGGGCCAGGACCTCGGGTTCGGGCCAACCGGGAACCAGGACCACTGTTGTCTCCCGCCGCCCGGTGAGAACATGAATGCCACTATCCAGTTTTTCTGAAAGCCTTTTCTTCATAAGCGTCCTCCTGCACAGCAATACTTAGATGGTGGATGAAGCTCGCTCACTTACCGACGATCCACTGCACTCGCAGGACGATCTTGCGTCCTTCGGGGCGATTCTGCGCGTTGAACTCGCGATACGCGTTGGCAGACAGCAGGCACCGCCCCAAGTCCCAAACAGCCCCTGGTCCGATCGCGCCGACTTGTTCTG